>DASSGC010000509.1:0-2168 GCA_035693765.1 Acidimicrobiales bacterium | reverse complement strand
ACGGCATCCCGCTCATGACGATGTACCTGCCCAACCCGGGCCTCCACCCCACCGGGTACGAGCCCGGCGAGTTCATCGACGTCCCCGCCACAGTCCACGAGGTCACCGGGGAGCCCGCATCACCAGGGAGCACACACCAATGGCCACCCACGACCGACAGACCGGACGCCCGGCCTCTTCCACCTGAGCGACCCACACGACGGTGGCGCCATGAGCAGTGACACGTCGATGGACGTTCGGCCGACCGAAGAGGAGACCACAATGGCGTCAATTTCCGAGCGGGAGAACCGGGAGATCGAGGCGGCCAACGCCTCTGGGGAAACCCCGGTCGTCTTCGTCCACGGCCTCTGGGTGCTGCCGAGCAGTTGGGCCAACTGGGCGGACTTCTTCAAGCAGGCCGGCTACGCGCCGCTGACCCCCGACTGGCCAGACGATCCGGAAACGGTTGAGGAGGCCCGGGCGACCCCCGACATCCTCGCCAAGAAGACCTTGCGCCAGATCGCCGATCACACCACCGAGGTCATCAAGGCCCTGGACAAGAAGCCAGCGGTGATGGGGCACTCGACCGGAGGCCTGCTGGCGCAGATGCTGGCGGGTCGGGGTCTCTCGGCGGCGACGGTAGCGATCGACCCCGGGGTCTTTCGCGGCGTGCTGCCTCTGCCGTTCTCCGTGATCAAGGGGGTGGGCCTGTTCCTCATCAACCCGCTCACCCGCGGCCGCGCCATCACGCTCACGTTCGACCAGTTCACCTACGGCTGGGCGAACGCGCTGGACGAGAAGGAGGCGAGGGAGCTCTATGACACGTTCCACGTCGCCGGCTCCGGGATCGCTCTCGCGCAGATGGGGAACGCCAACCTCAACCCGTGGACAGAGGCGAAGGTGGACACGAAGAACCCCGACCGTGGTCCCCTGCTGATCATCGAGGGCGAGAAGGACCACACGGTGCCATGGGCGATCGCGCACGCCTCCTACAAGCGGCAGCGGCGCAACCCCGGCGTGACGGAGATCGTGAAGATGCCGAACCGAGGCCACGCCTTGACGATCGACCACGGCTGGCGCGAGGTCGCCCAGACGGCGCTCGACTTCGTCAAGCGGTCATTGCGCGGCGACGACAACAAGGCGCGCGGGGCCTCGGCGAACTCGAGGCTCGTCGGCGGCGCATCCGTCACTGACATGGGACGCGCTAGGGAGGACCACTGAGGCGATCCACGGCGACCTACGCGACGCTCGCGCCATGTCGACGACCCGGATCGACCGGGCCACCGGCCAGGTGCTCGACCGCTACTCCTCGGCGCAGAAGCTCGACGGGATCACCTGGGTTCGCTGTGGGGACCGGCGGGCCCAACTGCGACTCGTGTAGCCGGGAGTACAAGGGCGACGCCTGGCACCTGCTCTCCGCCGGCCTCACCGGCGGCAAGGGCGCCCCCGACACGGTGACCGAGAATCCGACCGTGTTCGCCACCCTCACGCTCCCGAGCTTCGGGCCGGTGCACGGCCGCCGCCAAGGCGCCCCCTGCCGGGCCCGCCGGGACCGCCCGGTCTGCCCGCACGGCCAGCCGCTGTATTGGCTGCGTGACGACCGCGAGGTGCCGGCGGCGGTGCTCGACCAGGTGCTCGCCCCCGTGTCATCCACGTGTCACGAGGGCGAGGCGGCGGGGAAGTAGCACGCGAAACACCTGGTCAGCGGGGTGGGTGACGGTGAGCCGGCCGATAAGCCGGAGTCGGGAGACGCCGCGGACGCAGGGACAACGGCGGACCCTGGCGGACACTCGGGGCCGGACTGACCTGGGAGGGCGAATCTCGACCTGTCCCGAACACGTGTATGTGTTCGAGGTGGCGTGAGGACTGAGTGAGGACCAGCTACGCGAGGTGGTCCGGCTTGCCTGCGGGTGGGCCGGACCGCTGCGCGTATCGGGTGACGATCATCTGGAACGTAGCCCTCGCGGCCGGCTCTGCCGGCGCCTTGACCGAGTGAAGAAGGTTGTAACCACAGGGAGCCCGGCACGGTGCCCGACTCCGATTGACGGGTTACATCACGGCTTCAGTTGATGGGTGACAATGGCGTTCGATGTGCCCTCGACGGTCTGCCGATGAGGGCGATTCGGGCTTCAGTTGTCACGACGACGCGTGGTCAGAACGGATTGCGGACCATGCTCACCGATCCGGCG
>DASSGC010000508.1:0-3026 GCA_035693765.1 Acidimicrobiales bacterium | reverse complement strand
GACATCTGGTTCAGCCCCGCCGGCCTCGCGAGCGGCGGCGGCAAGGTCGCGTTCCTGTTCCCGGGGGTCGAACCGACCTTCGGCGCCGAGGCCACCGACCTGCCCGCGCTCGGGCGGGTGATCGGTCTGGCGGTGCCGCCGATCAGCGTCGACACGGTCGCCCACCAGAGCGCCTCGATCTACCGCCTCGGGGTGTTCCTCGCCCAGGCCGCCCGCCGCGCCGGGATCGAGCCGGACATGGTCGCCGGCCACAGCGTCGGCGAGTGGGCGGGCACGGTGGCGGCCGGGATGGTGCCGCTCGACCGGGCCGAGGAGCTGGTCGGCGGCCACGACCTCGACGCCGTGGAGCTGCCCGACCTCGACTTCGTGGCGGTGGGCGCCGGGGCCGCCGCCGCGGCAGCCGTCGTCGAGGGGGTGGAGGGCGTCGTCGTGTCGCACGACAACTGCCCCGGCCAGTCGGTGCTGTGCGCCTGGCCGAGCGTGGTCGACGACGTGCTCGCCCGGCTGCGCGCGGCCAACATCCTCGGCTACAGGCTCCCGTTCCAGTCGGGGTTCCACACCCCGGCGATCGCCGAGGCGCTGGAGTCGATCCGCGACCTCGTCCACCTGCTGCCGATGGGCCCCGGCGACGTCCCCATGTGGTCGTCGACGCTCGTGGCTCCCTACCCGGACACCCGGGACGAGATCCTCGACCTGCACCTGCGCCACCTCGTCGAACCCGTGCGGTTCCGGCCGACGATCGAGCGGATGTACCACGAGGCGGGCGCCAGGATCTTCGTCCAGATCGGGCTCGGGACGCTCACCGCGTTCGTGGACGACACGCTGTCGGCCGTCGACCACGTCGCCGTGCCGCTCCTCTCGGCCAAGCGGTCGGCGCTGGCCCAGGTCCACCGGGCGCTGACGGCGCTGTGGGTGGAGGGCGTGCCCGTCCGGCCCGACGTGCTCGACGGCGACGCACCGGCGACGCCGACCACGGCGACCCCCGTGGCTACCACCGCCGCGGCGCCGGCCACCGCGCCGCCGCCCACCGCGCCCGCGACCGCGACCGCGACCACGGCGCGACGGACCGCCGGCGAGGGCAGCGCGGCGGACCCCGTCGCCGTGGCGGAGGTCGCCCGGCCGGACGCCGGGCACACCGCGGCGCCGCCGCGCCCGGCAGCTCAGGCACCGCACCCCGGCACGCCCGGTTCCCCCGCCGCGGCGGGGCCGCCGCACGCCCTGGCGGTGGCGGCGGACATGCTGGCGGCCGCCGCCACCGCCGGCCAGCAGGTCATCGAGGCGCTGGCGGCGCGGCTCGCCGGTACCGCGGCGCGGCCCTCCGCTCCGGTCCCCCTGCCGGCCGCCCGCAACCTCGCCCCGGCGGCGACGGCTGCGCCCGCGGCGCAGGTCCCGACCCCGGACACGCCCGCCGCCCCCCCGGCGCCGGCGGCCCCGGCCGCCGCCGGCGGCGACTGGCCCACGGGCAAGGTCGTGGTGCGGCGCCACCTGTCGCTCGACACCATGCCCGAGACGCTCGACCACACCCTCTACGAGCAGCCCGAGGGGTGGCCCGACCCGTCCGACCGGTTCCCCATCGTCGCCATGACCACCCAGATCGACCTGCTGCGCGACGTCGCCCGCAGCTTCGGCGGCGGGCGCGACGTCGTCGAGGTCTTCGGCGTGCGGAACTTCCGCTGGCTCGACCTGTCCGAGCCCGTCGACGTCGACATCACCGTGGTCCCCCGCGGCGACGACGTCCTCAACCTGTCGCTCGGCTCGTACTGCAAGGTCAACGTCCGGCTCGGTCGCTTCCCCACCCCACCCCGGCACGAGCGGCGGCCCCTGGTCAACGTGCGGCCGTCGACCCACACCGCCGAGGAGATGTTCGCCCAGCGGCTCATGTTCCACGGGCCCCGGTTCCGGGGCGTCGCCGCGCTCGGGCCGGTGGGCGACGACGGGATGCTGGGCGAGTTCGAGCACCTCGACACGCCCGGCTCGCTCCTCGACAACCTCGGCAAGCTGATCGCCTACTGGGTCATCGACCGGCGGGGCATCGGCGAGGGCGCGCTGCCCACGGGCGTCACCCGCATCGAGTTCTTCGGACGGGAGCCGACGCCCGGCGTGCCCGTGCACTGCGACATCCGCATCGACGAGCTGCAGCGCGACCAGGTGCGGGCCGACGGCGTGCTGGTGCTGCCCGACGGCACGGTGTGGTGCCGGGTCGAGGGCTGGACCTCGCTGGTGTTCCACCTCGACGAGGTGATGGAGCCGCTCTACCACGACCCGCCCCGCCACTACGTCACCGAGGCGCAGCCCGGCGGCTGGTACGTCGCCCGCGAGCGGTGGCCCACCGGTCCGGCCCGCGACCTGACCGCCCGCCGGTTCCTGAGCCGGCCGGAGCGGGAGGTGTACGAGGGCCTCAACCTGCTCGCCCAGCGGCGCTGGCTGATCGACATGGCGGTGGCCAAGGACGCGGCCCGGCACTGGCTGGGTGAGCACCACGGGATCCGGTGCTTCCCGGTGGAGCTCCGCCCGGTGGCCGACGGCGAGCGGCGCTACCGGATCGTCGGAGGGCCCGTCCCCGAGGGTTGCGACCTGCGTGTCACGGTGTCGGGCGTCGACTGGGCCGCGGTCGCCGTCGTGGCCGAGGGCGAGTACCACGACATCGAGGCCCGGGTGGTCGACGACCCGGACGACGCCGGGTCACTCGCCGCCGAGGCGGCCGCCGCGCTGGCGGACCGCAACCCGGGCGCCCCCGTCGAGCACGTCACGCGCCCACCGAACGAGGTGTCGAGCATCCTCGATCCCACCGGGGGCCAGCACCTCGCGGTCGCCTGGACGGCGGCACCGGTGGCCGCCGCGCGCTGACCCGGCCGTTCTGGCGGCGATGGCGCGCGCCATGCGCACTGTGCGACGCCAGTTCCCGCGGGGCCACGGCCGCCGCCCGACGCCAACCCGTTCTGGCGGCGACGGCGCGCGCCATGCGCACTGTGCGACGCCAGTTCGGCGGGGTGGCCGCCGGCCGGCGTAGCCCGCCGGACTGCGTC
>DASSGC010000507.1:0-2325 GCA_035693765.1 Acidimicrobiales bacterium | reverse complement strand
CGGAGCTCGAGGGGGTCACCTGCGAGGTGGACGACCTGTCGGTGCGGCACCGGGCCGGGGACATCCTGGCCCCGGAGCCGCCCGAGGCCGACAGCGAGGAGGAGCGTCGGCGGGCGGTCGAGCCGGAGAGGTCCGCCGGGCGTGAGGCGTGGGAGGGCTACGGCGACCGGGCGGGGAGGTGAGCGCAAATGACTGTGATCGGCATCGATCTCGGCACGTCCAACTCGGCGGCGGCCGTGCTGCGGGGCGGCCGCCCGGTGATGATCCCCAGCGCCGAGGGGGTCAGCCTGGGCGGCAAGGCGTTTCCCAGCTACGTGGCCATCACGGCGGACGGCCAGATGCTGGTCGGGGAGCCGGCGCGGCGCCAGGCGGCCGCGAACCCGGAAGGGACTGCGACCGCGTTCAAGCGCCGGATGGGCCGGCGCGAGGCGGTGCGTCTCCGGGACCGGGAGTTCACGCCCGAGCAGCTCTCGGCGTTCCTGCTCGGCAAGGTCAAGCGGGACGCCGAGGCGTTCCTGGGTGAGCCCGTCACCAAGGCCGTGGTCACCGTGCCCGCGTACTTCGACGACAACCAGCGCTCGGCCACCAAGGACGCCTGCGGCATCGCCGGTATCGAGGTCGCCCGGCTGGTCAACGAGCCCACGGCGGCTTCGCTCGCCTACGGGCTGGACCGGGCCGGCGAGGAGCTGCGCATCGCCGTCATCGACCTGGGTGGCGGCACGCTGGACGTGACGATCCTCGAGTTCGGCGGCGGCGTGTTCGAGGTGAAGGCCACCAGCGGCGACACCCACCTGGGCGGCACCGACATGGACGAACGAGTGTTCGACCACCTGGCCGACCGCTTCCGGGCCGACACCGGCGTCGACGTGCGCAGCGACCCCAGGGCGACCGCCCGCCTGCGGGAGGCGGCCGAGCTGGCCAAGGTCGAGCTGTCGACCAGCGTCGCCACGCACGTGAGCCTGCCGTATCTGGGTGCGGTGGGCGGCGAGCCCCGCCACCTCGAGCTGGACCTCGGCCGCGCCGAGCTGGAGCATCTGGTCCGACCGGTGATCGAACGCTGCCGGGCCCCGGTGGAGCAAGCCCTGCGGGACGCGCACGTCACCCCGCCCCAGATCGGCCGGGTCGTGTTCGTGGGCGGACCCACCCGGATGCCGACCGTGCGGGCCTTCTTCGAGGAGCTCCTCGGTCGCCCCGCCGAGATGGGCATCGACCCCATGGAGTGCGTCGCCAGCGGCGCCGCCATCCAGGCTGGTGTGCTCACCGGCGAGGTGGGCGAGATCGTCCTGGTGGACGTGACCCCGCTGACGCTCGGCGTCGAGACGTTGGGTGGGATCGCCACCGCGCTCATCGCCCGCAACACCCCCATACCGGTGCGCAAGACCGAGAGCTTCACCACCGCCGCCGACCTGCAGACCAGCGTCACCATCCACGTGTTCCAGGGCGAGCGGCCCATGGCCGCCGACAACACCGGCCTCGGGCAGTTCAACCTCGACGGCATCCCGCCCGCGGCCCGCGGCGTCCCCAAGATCGACGTGACCTTCGACATCGACGCCAACGGCATCCTCGACGTCACTGCCACCGACACCGCCACCGGCAAGGCGCAGTCGATCCGCATCACCGGCTCGACCCGCCTGAGCGACGCCGACAAGCAACGGATGGTCGCCGACGCCGAGCGCTACGCCGCCGAGGACCGCGCCCGCCGCGAGGCCGCCGAGCAGCTCAACAACGCCGATGCCCTCTGCTACCAGGCGGAACGCACCCTGGCCGAGCACGCAGACAGGCTGGCCGCCGACCTGCGCGAACGGATCGAGGCGGCCCTGCGTGACACCAAGGCGGCGGTCAGCGACCGCGACGCGGAGCGCGCTACCCAGCACGCCGAACAGCTCCAGACCGTGCTCAAGGAGGTCGGCTCGACTCTCTACGCCCAACCCGCCGGCACGCCGGCCGGCACTCCGGCGGCCCCGGCCGACGAGGCTCGCGATGAGCGAGCCGGTAGCGGCGGCTACCTCTGACCGGCCGGGGCGCAGGCGATGCCGACCGTGGCCCAGCGGGACTACTACGAGGTCCTCGGCGTGCCGCGAGACGCCGACGACAAGACGATCAGGGACGCCTTCCGGCGCCTGGCCCTCCGGTACCACCCCGACCGCAGCACCGAACCAGACGCCGAGGAGCGGTTCAAGGAGATCGCCGAGGCCTACGCCGTCCTGTCCGACCCTCGCAAGCGGGCCGACTACGACGCCCGCGGCTTCCCCGGTGTCGCCGGCATCTCGGCCGAGGACCTGTGGGCCAACATCGACCTCGACGACCTCTTCGGCGGCCTCGGGT
>DASSGC010000506.1:0-2653 GCA_035693765.1 Acidimicrobiales bacterium | reverse complement strand
CGCCACCCTCCGCCAACCCGGCCTCCACCACGCCACCGACCTCGTCGGCGGCTACCAAGCCTGGCTCCGATCCGCCACCACCGACCTCGACCACCGCGACCAGCCCCTCTGATCGCGGGATCGGGGAGCGCACGACGTCGGCGTCGTGCGTCTCGTCACCCGCCTCGCCCATCTCGTCGTCGAAGTACGGGAGGGTCCAGGCCGGGTCTAGGCCGGGTCTAGGCCACGACTAGGCCTGCTTGACGGCCTCCACCTCGAGCTCGAGCCTGACCTTCCTGCCGACGATGAAGCCGCCGGTCTCGAGGGCCTGGTTCCAGGTCATGCCCCACCGCTCCCGGTCGATCTCGCCGGAAGCGGAGAAGGCGATGCGCCGGCCGCCCCACGGGTCGCTGCCGGCGCCCTCGAACGTCACGGCGAGCGTGACCGGGTTGGTGACGCCCCGCAGGGTCAGGTCGCCCTCGACGGTCCAGCTCGTGCCGGCGCCGGTGACCCGGGTGCTGCGGAACGACATCGTCGGGTGGTTCGGCACGTCGAGGAAGTCGTTGGCGCGGAGGTGCTCGTCGCGGGTCGGCTCACCGGTGTCGATCGACGCCAGGTCGACGTCGACGGTGACCGTCGACTCCTCGGAGCGGCCCTCGATCTCGATCACGCCGTCGAAGGCGCGGAAGCGGCCGCGGACCTTGGCGAGGCCGAGGTGGCGGACGGCGAACTCGACGGCCGAGTGGGAGGTGTCGATGGCGTACGTGCCGGGGACGGGCAGCTCGGCGCCGTCGACGGTGCGGGTGAGGGTGGTCTGGGCCTGGCTGCCGGTCTCGCTCATCGTTCGCTCCTCGCGTCGCATCGCTCGGTTCCGAGCGGTCAGGGTGATGACACGCCGGGACGGGGAGATGTGACGCGATGGACGATCTCGATGCCCGCCGACACCGCCACGCCGGCCCTGTCGCCGTAGCGTTGCCGGCGTCGAGGCCCATCCCCGAGACCGGGACGACCCCGTGGTCGCCGCCGCCCGGGCGGGCGACGAGGCGGCGTTCACCCGGCTCGTCGAGCGCCACCGCCGCGAGCTGCGGGTCCACTGCTACCGCATGGTCGGCTCGGTCGACGAGGCCGAGGACCTGGTGCAGGAGACGTTCCTGCGGGCGTGGCAGCACATCGGTGGCTTCGAGGGCCGGTCCACGCTGCGGGCCTGGCTGTACCGCATCGCCAGCAACGCCTGCCTCGACGCCCTCGACGGGCGGGCCCGGCGGGTGCTGCCCCAGGACCTCGAGCCGGCGACCACCGGGGCCGGGGCCGGCCCCGTCGAGATGGTCGCCCGGACCGACGTCCCCTGGCTGCAGCCGCTCCCCGACCGCCTGTGGGAGCCGGCCGCCGACCGGGACGACGAGCCCGACGCCGTCGCCGTCACCCGCGAGACGATCGAGCTGGCGTTCATCGCCGCGCTCCAGCACCTGCCACCCCGCCGCCGGGCGGTCCTCGTCCTGCGGGACGTGCTCGGCTGGCCGGCCCGGCAGACCGCCGAGCACCTGGGCCTCACCGAGGCAGCCGTGACCAGCGCCCTGCACCGGGCCCGATCCACGCTGCGGGCGCGGCTGCCCGAGCGCCGGGCGGACTGGGCGCCCGCGACCCGGCCGACCGCCGAGGAGCAGGCCGTGGTCCGCCGGTACATGGCGGCGGTGGAGCGGGCCGACCTGGCCGCCGTCGCCGACCTGCTCGCCGAGGACGTCCGGGCCACCATGCCGCCGTGGACCCTGTGGCTCGCCGGCCGGCCCGCCGTGATGGCGGCGCTGACCGAGAGCTGGGACCCCCGCTCGCCGGACCACGTCGGCCGGTTCCGGATGCTGGCCACCCGGGCCAACGGGCAGCCGGCGGTGGCGACCTACCTGCGAGCCCCGGGGGACGACGCGCACGGCCACCGGGCGTTCGCCATCGGGGTCCTGCGGATCGAGGGCGGCCGCGTCGCCGAGATCGTCGCCTTCCACGATGCGGCGCTGTTCCCGGCGTTCGGCCTGCCCGAGACGCTGCCGGCCGACCCGGCCGACGAGGGGTGAACGCTTTCCCGCCGGGCAACCGTCACAACACGGGTCGCAACCCTGACCCGGAGGCATCATGGCCAAGCTCACCTACACGGCGCTCACGTCCCTCGACGGCTACATCGAGGACGAGGAGGGCCGGTTCGACTGGGCGGTGCCCGACGCCGAGGTGCACGCGTTCGCCAACGACCTCGAGCGGCTCGTCGGCACCCACCTCTACGGCCGGCGCATGTACGAGACGATGGCCGTCTGGCAGACGGTCGGCGACGAGCCCGGAGTGCCGGTCGTCGAGGCGGACTTCGCCGAGGTGTGGCGGGCCCTGGACAAGGTCGTGTACTCCCGCACGCTCGACGCCGTGTCGACGCCCCGCACCCGGCTCGAGCGCGAGTTCGACCCCGAGGCCGTCCGCCGCATGATGGACGCCGCCGACCGCGACATCGGCGTCAGCGGACCCGGCCTGGCCCAGCACGCGTTCCGGGCCGGGCTGGTGGACGAGGTCCACCTGTTGGTGTTCCCGGTGGTCGTGGGCGGCGGCAAGCCGGGGTTGCCCCGGGACGTCCGGCTGGACCTCGAGCTACTCGACGAGCGGCGGTTCGGGAACGGCGTGGTCCACTTGCACCACCGCA
>DASSGC010000505.1:0-2241 GCA_035693765.1 Acidimicrobiales bacterium | reverse complement strand
CCGAGGTGGCGGAGCTCCGGTCCCGCGAGGACGACCTCGAGACCCTGGTCGACACGCTCCTCGACCTGGCCGACACCGTGGTCCTGGTGATCGACGACGACCGTCGCATCACCGGGCTCAGCCGGGCGGCGGCCGCCCGGCTGGACGGCGCGGCGGTGGGCAAGCCGCTGTCGTCGGCCGTGTCGGCGGACGAGTTCGACCGGCTCGCCGCCCTCCTCGACGGCGACGGGCCACCGCCGGGCGCCGCCGGCGACGGTCCTGTGCTCCACCGCCTGCCCCACGGCGGTGCCGTGCTCGTGCTGGTGGACCGATGACCGGCCCGGGGCCCGCCGAGCCCGGTGGCACCCCGAGCGGCGACGACCCGACGGCTGAAAGAAGGACCATGGACCCCGACGCCGGTCGCATCGAACTGTCCCTCCCGCCCGACAGCCGGTACATGCGACTCGCCCGGCTCATGGCGAGCGGGGTGGCGACCACCTGCGGCCTGCCGCTCGAGGAGGTCGAGGACTTCCGCATCGCCGTCGACGAGCTGTGCTCCACCCTGATCGAGATCGGTGACGGCCAGCCGGTCCGGCTCGCGTTCGAGCTCGGCGGCAACGCGCTGGTCGTACGGGCCACCACCGTGTCCCGGCGGGACGCCGCCATCGACGAGGAGCGGCTGAACCTCAGCCGCCAGATCCTCGACGTCGTCACCGACGGCCACGAGCTGCGGCAGGGCGGCGGCGAGGCCACCTACGTGGCCCGCAAGGCGATCCGGGGACGCGGCGTCGGCTGAGCGGCGGGCCCGCGCCGCCGCGTGCCCGTGCCGCGCGGGGGTCAGGACGTGGGCACGCCGAGGATCTCGCGCAGCCCGGTCATCTCCAGCAGGCGGCCGAGCGGGTCGGACACCCGGCTGAGCCGCAGGCCGACACCCCGCGCCGCCGCCTCCTCGCGTGCCTGCAGGAGGGTGCGCAGGCCGGCCGAGTCGGCGAAGGACAGGCCCTGCGCGTCGATCTCGACATCGGCGGGCGCACCGGCGAGCACCTGGTCGACCGCGGCGCTCAGCTCGGCCGACGAGTGGAGGTCGAGCTCGCCGGCCAGCTCGATCACGGCCGTGGTTCCCTCTCGCCGGGTGACGACGGAGATCGACTCCTGCGGATCACTCATGTGTGACTCCCGATCAGCGGGTGGACGGAGGATGCCCGTACCGACGGCGCCCCCACTGTACGGGCGCTCGGTGCAGGCGTGTGACGGGGCGCGCTCACTGCTCGCCGAGCGACTCGACGTCGGGTGACGTGGCCATCCGGGCCACCCAGGAGCGCACCGCCGCGGGGTGGCCCTCGACGGTGCCCAGGATGACGATGCGGCCGCCGTCCTTGCGCACCTGGAAGGCGGCCGTCTCCAGGCGGTGGGCGTCGCGGAAGCGGTCGACGACGTCGTCCGGGTCGGCCCCCTCTCGGAGCTCCAGGCGCACGGTGGAGGTGGTGGTCGTCCAGTGGCGCCGGATGTACGTGCGGATCGGGCGCAACAGCACGAGGCTGACCAGCAGCACGGCCGCCCCGATCACGCCGGTCGTCACGTCGCCGACGCCGCAGGCCAGGCCGATGGCGGCGACGGTCCACAGGCTGGCGGCGGTCGTGAGGTTCCGCACGTTGCTGCCCTGGCGGAAGATGACGCCGGCGCCCAGGAAGCCGATGCCGACGGCGACGTTGGACGCCACCCGGGTGACGTCGGCCTGGATGGTCGAGTTGGCCCGCTCCTGGTCGAACTCGAGGAACCCGAGCGTGGAGATCACCCCGAACAGCGAGGCGCCCAGCGCCACGGCGATGTGGGTGCGCAGGCCCGCGGGCTGGTCGCTGGCCTCCCGCTCGGCGCCGATCAGCCCCCCGATGAGGGCGGCCGCCAGCAGCCGGATCACCACGTCGCCGTCGACCGCGAAGGTCGTGCTCTCGCCGATCACGCCGCCTTTGTACCCCGTCCTGGTGCCCGCCACTCGCGCTCCGGGTGTTCCGAGCGGCGCGACGCCGTCGACCGGCGCGCCGACGCCCGCGGCCGCCGAGGCCCCCGCGGGGCCGGGCGCGGGCGCGGGCCGGGCCCGGTCGGCGTCAGGACACGCTCGCGGCGGTCTCGCCGTCGTCGACCAGCGCGGGGTCGAACGCCGGGCCGGGGGGTCCCAGCTCGGCGGCGTCGCCGGCCCGGGCGGCCGCGCGGCGGCCGAGGACGGCACGCACGGCGATCACCAGGGCGGCGACGGCGGCGACC
>DASSGC010000504.1:0-7239 GCA_035693765.1 Acidimicrobiales bacterium | reverse complement strand
CGCCGGCACCCGCCCGCGGGCGCCGGTGGTCCGAACCTGAACGGACGGGGTCACGTCGCTGCCGGTCACCGTGCTGCATCGCCGGTCGGCCGAGCTGCCGAGCCGGTGCTCCCGCGCCAGATCACCACGCGTAGGCCCCGGCGAGTGCCCGATCCGCTCGGCCTCCATGTCCCTGCGCGGGCTACGACGCGAGCGCACCCTGGAGCGAGGTCGGGTCGCGCCGGTCGACCAGCCGCCAGCCGCGCGGCACGGTCAGCGCGTCGGCGTGCGCGGCGCACAGGTCGTACGCCATCGGGTGGCGCTCCCCGGCCAGGGCGTCGAGCCAGGTGGTGCGCGCCTGGTAGTCGTAGACGAAGGTCGCCGTGGCGGCGTCGCCGCACGCAGGGCGGGCACAGGCGCGGATCATGGCGGCACAAGCTAGCGGGACCGCACGCTGCGGGGCGGGACGCAGCCGGTCGGGAGCCGCCGGCACTGCTGGTGGGGGGCCGTAGCGAGCGATGGCCTCTCCGTGTCGATCCACCCGTATCCTGTCAGGCATGAGCCAGCAGTCGCCCCCGCCGCCTCCCCCGCCGCCGTCGCCGGGGCGGGACTCGCGGGGCCCGGGGCTCGGCGGCCGCGACCAGCAGATGCCCCGCTGGACGATCTGGCTGCTGGCGGCAGCGCTCCTCGGCATCCTGTTCGTCGGGCCGACGCTGTGGTCGACCGACGAACGCAGCTCGATCACCTACTCCGACCTGCGGGCCAAGGTGGCGTCCGACGACGTCCGCGAGATCACCTGGAGCAACAACGGCGGCTCGATCACCGGGACGCTGACGGACGGCACGGAGTTCTCCAGCAACGGGCCCAACGAGCCCCCGGAGGAGGACCTGGCGCTGTTCCGGGAGCACGACGTCGACGTCGAGTTCTCCAACCCGCAGCCGTCGATCCTCGAGGCCCTGCTGCCGCTGCTGATCCCGATCGCCCTGTTCATCGGCATCTTCTGGCTGCTGCAGCGCCGGGCCCAGAGCCAGATGGGCGGCATCATGTCCATCGGCCGGAGCCGGGCCAAGACGTACTCGACCGAGCGCCCGGGCACCACGTTCGCCGACGTCGCCGGCTACGAGGGGGTCAAGCAGGAGATCACCGAGGTGGTCGACTTCCTCAAGCACCCCGAGCGGTTCGCCGAGATCGGCGCCCGCATCCCGAAGGGCGTGCTGCTCGTCGGGCCCCCCGGCACCGGCAAGACCCTGATCGCCCGGGCGGTGGCCGGCGAGGCCGGCGTGCCGTTCCTGTCGGTGACCGGGTCCGACTTCATGGAGATGTTCGTCGGCGTCGGCGCCAGCCGGGTCCGCGACCTGTTCCAGAACGCCCGCAAGCTGGGCCGCGCCATCATCTTCGTCGACGAGATCGACTCGATCGGCCGCAAGCGGGGCGCCGGCCTGGGCGGCGGCCACGACGAGCGGGAGCAGACCCTCAACCAGATGCTGTCCGAGATGGACGGGTTCGAGGCGACCGAGGGCATCGTGATGATGGCGGCCACCAACCGGCCCGACATCCTCGACTCGGCGCTGCTGCGGCCCGGCCGCTTCGACCGCCAGGTCGTCGTGCCGCTGCCCGAGCTGGAGGAGCGCCGCGCCATCCTCGGCGTGCACGCCAAGAGCAAGCGCCTGGCCGCCGACGTCGACCTCGACGTGGTGGCCCGCGGCACCCCGGGCATGAGCGGCGCCGACCTGGCCAACCTGGTCAACGAGGCGGCGCTGTTCGCCGTCCGCGCCGGCCAGGACGAGATCCGGGCGGCCGACTTCGAGCAGGCCCGCGACCGGGTGCTGATGGGCCAGCGGCGCGAGTCGATGGCGCTGTCCGACCGCGAGAAGGAGGTCATCGCCTACCACGAGGCGGGCCACGCGGTCTGCGCCGCCGTGCTCCCCAACGCCGATCCGGTGCACAAGGTCACGATCCTCCCCATCGGCATGGCGCTGGGCGTCACGCAGCAGCTCCCCGTCGACGAGAAGCACATCTACCGGCAGGACTACATCGAGGACAGCCTGGTCGTCCGCATGGGCGGCCGCTGCGCCGAGGAGCTCGTGTTCGGCGTCATCTCCACGGGGGCCAACAACGACCTGGTCGGCTCGACCGAGCTGGCCCGCAAGATGGTCTCGGAGTGGGGCATGTCGTCCCGGGTCGGCCCCATGGCCTGGGGCTCGGCGGGCCAGGTGTTCCTGGGCGAGGACCTCATCCACACCCGCGACTACTCCGACGAGACGGCCCGGGTGATCGACGAGGAGGTCGAGCGCATCCTGCGCGAGCAGGAGGACCGCTGCCGCGAGACGCTGCGGGGGCACCGCAACGGCCTCGACCTCGTGGCCCGGGCGCTGCTGGAGCACGAGACGATCGACGGATCCGAGGTGGGCCGGCTCATCGCCCACGGCGACGGCACCCCGGTCCCGACGGGCAACGGGGCGCCGCACGACCGGGCCGAGCGGCGTGAGGGCGTCGACCTGGGCCCGGGCCGCGGGCCCGACGCGCCGGCGCCGACCGACGCGCTTGCCGGCTCGCGTCCCCCGCTCCCGCCGCCACCCGCCCCGCCGACCTGACGCCCGGCGCGCCGCGGTCGCTGCGCGCCCGGGGACCGGCGCCCACCGCGTGAGACCGCCCGAACCGGGTCGGCCCACCCGCGCCCCACGCGATCCCACCGACCCGGATCCGGTCGGGGCCCGGCGGCGACCCGGCGCTGCGCTCGCCGACCCGTGGCCCCCGACGCCTACGGCGCCGTCTCGGCGCCGCGCTGGCAGCCCGTCGCCGGGAGGGTGCCGGGCTCGCGCAGCTCGGCCACCGTCGCCCACAGGTCGGTGGCAGTGACCGGACCCAGGAACTGGGCCTGCACCGCACCCGCGGCGTCGGCGATCACCACCGCCGGCACGGCCGTGATGGCGTAGCGGGTGTGGAGGTCCCGGTCGGCGGTCACCTCGACCTCCTGGACGGCGACCTCGTCGCTGGCCAGGTGGCGGGCCTTGTCCCAGACGGCGGCGCAGGTGGTGCAGGTGGCGGAGGTGAACACCGCCACCAGCCAGGCGGCCTCCGGCCGGGCGAAGTCGGCCCGGTCGAGCTGCCGGGGCAGGGTGTGCCCCACGTTGGTGGGCGCCGCCGGCCGCCGGCGCCGCTCGACCACGACGGCCACCGCCACCGCCACGGCGACGAGCACGACGACCAGCACGACCCGTTCCACCCCCGCATCGTCGCGCCGGGGACGGTGCGCGGGCACGTCCGCCGGGTGGTGCCGCCGGGATCGCGTCGACGCGCGGGTGCGTGGCCGGGACCCCGGCCGTCGGTCGCCGCGGTGCCCCCCGCCGGTCAGCCGGAGCGGAGCGCGGCACCGGCCAGCCCGGCGCCCGCGGCGAGGCCGTCGAGCCCGACGGCGGTGTCCACGGCGGGGATGCCGGGACCCAGCGCCAGGCGGGCACCGTCGGACCGCACGAGCAGCCGTTCGGCCACGACGGGCCGGGCCGCGTCGACCACCAGGCCGGTCCCGCCGGGGAGCAGCCCGGGGTCGACCGCGATCGTGGCGCGCCCGCCGGGGGCGAGCTCGACGGGACCGGCGATCGGGCCGGCCCCGGGCGCGGCGGGTCGCAACGTCGCCGCCACGAACCGGTGCGGGTCGGGGTTGAAGACCACGATGGTGGCGGCGGCCTCCCACTCGGTCGCCGACGGGAACATCCACGACCGGGCCGCGAACCGGGCGCCCGGGGCGGCCGTGACCTCCGTCCCACCGCCGGCCTCCGCGCCGGCCTCCCCGCCGTCCGCACTGCCGTCCCGGTCGCGGCCGTCCCGGTCCCCCTCATCCCGGGCCTCGTCAGCCGACGGCTCGCCCGGGTCGGTGTCCATCGTGACCCGCTCGGCGACGACGCCCTCCCCCGCGGTCACGCGCACGACGGTCGTGTGGCCGACCCCCGCCTCGATCCGGTCCTCGCCGCCGTAGTCGACGACCTCGTAGTCGCCCGGTCCGACGCTGAGCCCGAACGGCTGGGGCAGTGGGGCCGGCTCGTCGGTTGCCGGCAGCACGGTGACCGCCACCTCGGCCCGCCGGTCGCCCGGGTTGTAGACGACGATCTTCTCGGCGGTGCCGCCGGCTGCGCGGTCCTCCCCGCCGGCGCCCGCGGTGGTCGTGGTGGTCGACGTGGTCGACGTGGTCGGCGGGGGCGTGCCGTCCGGGTCGCCCGCGGCCGGGCTGGGCCCCGACGCCTCGCCGTCGGCGAACACCCAGGTCGCCGCCGGCTCCGGCACGCCGAGGGTCAGCGACAGTCCGGCCCGGCCGAGGCTGCCGTCGAACTGCTGGATCCGCTCGACCACGATCCGCCCGCCCCGCACGTCGAACGTGGCCGCCACCTCGTCGCTGCGCGTCACCTCCTCGCCGAGATCGACGCCCACCACCCCGCCGGCGGGGACCGGGATGCCCTGGAACCGCACCGGCCGGCGCCCGCCGTCCTCGGTGACGAAGGTGGTGTCGACGGTCGCATCGGTCGGGAACGGGTTGAACAGGACCACGGTCTCCCGCGCGTCCCGGGCGGTCTCGCCCCAGGCGAAGTGCCAGGCCGGCGACGCCGACGAGGCACACGGCGCCAGGTCGGCACCGGCGGGGCCCGACACCCCGTGCTCCACGGCCACACCGCCGCCGTCGACCTCGACCAGGGCCGCGGCCAGCGGGGCCTGGACGAGGTCGGCCAGGCGGACGGCGACCCGCCCGCCCGCCGGCAGCTCGACCTCCTGCTGCACCGGGGCGGCGGGCGCCGGCGGCACGGTCGACGCCGTCGCGGTGGTGGTCGTGGCCCGGTCGTCCTCGCTCCCGCCGGCCTCCCCGTCCACCGGGACGCCGTCCCCGCCGGGGTCGCCGCCGCGGTCCTCCGCAGGAGCCACGCGCGCGCCGGCGAACACGGTCAGCACCGCGCGGCGGGCCTCCTCACCCAGATTGACCAGCACCACGTGGTGGTCGGCGTCGCCCCCGTCGACGGCGGTGCCCGCGGCGCAATACCACGTGGACGACCCCGCCGTGGCGGGTACGGCGGCCGGCACCACCGCCTCGGGCCGGGCGGCCGGCGCCGGCGCGGCGGCGCCCGGCCGGTCGTTCCCGGACCGGTCGAGGACCACCGCGCCCAGGAGCACCACCGCGATCACCGCGATGGCCGGTAGCCGAACCGTGGCGTCGTGGCGGCCGCCCCCGGACCGCAGCGGCCCGTGCCGCGCCCCCTCCGCCCCGCCCTCGGACGGCCCGGTCCACCCGTTGCCGGCGGCCCCGTTCACGCCCCCTCCCCCGAGCCGACCGCGGCAGGCACGTCCTCGTCCGCCGGCACGGGCGCCGGTGCCGCGGGCGGGCGTGCCGCGCCGGGGCGGCGGCGTGCGGGAGCACCCCGCGCCGGCGCCTCCCCGGGGACCAGGTGCCCGGCCGACGCGAACCGCATCCGCAGCACCACTGCCAGCACCGCCAGCCACAGGACCGCCGGGACCGCCAGCAGCGCCCGCTCCCGGGACGACGCGTCGTGCCCGGACGGCGCCGCGCGGGGGTCGTCGCCCCCGGCGTCGGCGTGCGCCGCGGGCTCGACGGCGTTGTTGCGGTACAGGGCCAGGCCCGGGTCGATCCGCACCTGCTCCAGGTCGAGCTGCTCGGCCAGCGCGTCACGCAGGGGCGCCGCAACGTCCACGGCCTCACCCCGGTCGGACGGGGCCAGGCGTCGCGGCACGGCCACGTACCGCACGCCGAGAGGCGCCAACGCCGCCCCCAACCGGGTCGTCCCGTGGTCGAGCGCCTGGCGGAGCGCGCCGGCGAGCGCGCCGTCACCGTCGCCGTCGGGCGGCGGCCACCGGTCGCCCACCTGGGGCAGCGCCGCCGTCGTCGCCGTGTAGGACAGGCCGGCGGTCACCGGCCAGCCGTCGCGCCCCGGCAGCACGTCGGCGCCGCCCACCCACAGCACCCGCCCGGGCGCCTCGGCCAGGTCGTCGTCCACGAACCCGAGCAAGCCGGCGTAGTCGTCGCGCGGCATCTCCCACCAGCCGTCGAGCGAGGCGGACGCCACCGGCACCGTGCCCGCGACCAGCGCCAGCACCCCGGCCGCCACCGCCAGCCGGCGGGCGCCGAACCGCCACGAGCGTCCCCGGACATCGAGGTCGACCGCCGCCAGGCCGAGGCCGGCGGCGAGCGCCAACCCCGCCGCGGCGGGCGCCAGCAGCACGCCGTCCTCGGGCAGCCGGAGGTCGATCCAGCCCCGGTGCCGGGCCACCACGACGGCCCAGCACGCGACGGCCAGCACCCAGCCCCGCACGGCCCAGGCGAGCCGCCAGCGCCGCCCCACGAGCAGCGGCACGGCGGCCGCCACGACGACGGCCAGCGCCAGCGGCCCGGTGGCGGTGGTGCCCGTGCGCAGGCCGAGGGTGTCGAGCACCGTGAGGTCGGCCGCCCGGCCACGCGGGCCGGCCCAGGCCGCCAACCCGCCGTCCGTTCCCACGACCGCGAGCGTCGTCGGCAGGTGGAGCAGCGCGGCCAGCACCGCACCGCCGGTGGCGGCGACCGCCAGCCGCACCAGCCCCCGCGACTCGAGGGCCAGCAGCGTCCCGGCGACCAGCGCCGCGCCCATGAGCACGAGCAGCGCGGGTGCCTGGGGCACGAGCAGGGCGGCGAGTCCCGTCACCGCCCCGGTTGCGACGACGTGCCGCCACAGCCGGTCGCCACCTCCGCCGAACGGCGCCGCCGACGAGGCGCGGGCCAGGCGGGCGAGCAGCCAGGGGGCCGCGGCGTACGCGCCCAGGGCCGACCAGCGACCCGCCGCGAGCGCGTCGTAGGGCAGGGGCACGGCCGCGTACGCCGCGGCCGCCGCCACCTGGGCGCGCTTCGCACCCAGCGGCGCGGCCATGCGGTGGGCCCCGACCACGCCGAGCGGCAGCAGGCCGACGACCAGCACCGTGCGGGCCAGCCCCAGGTGCCCGCCCAGCAGGCCACCGGCGACGCCGGCCGCCCCGACCAGCGAGGGCACGGCGCCCTCGGCGCCCATCCCGGCCGGGCGCCACCACCCCGCCCACTCCGCGACGAGCCCGCCCGGCCGGTCGCCGAGCGGCACGAGCTCGCCGATCGCCGGCACGAACCGCGTGAGCAGGTGCCGGCTGCCGAAGAGCACGACCGCGGCCATCACGCCGGCCACGGTCGCGGTGGCCGGCGACCAGGCCGCGGGGTCGACGTCCATGTGCCCGCGCACGGGAACCGCCAGCGCCCGGCCG
>DASSGC010000503.1:0-2493 GCA_035693765.1 Acidimicrobiales bacterium | reverse complement strand
GTGCCGAGGAGCGACACGTCGATCACCGACGGCTCCCCGTGCCGCTCACGACCGAACAGCGCGGCGGCGACGGCGCCCGCCAGGGAGAGGGCGCTGATGCCGTCACCGAACGACGGGCGCGGCATGATCGGCGTCTCGGCGCCGGGCGGCGTGAGATGGTGGGCGACTCCGCCCCTGGACCAGAACGACACCGAGTCGAAGCCGGCGTTCTCACGCTCGGCGCCCCGGTCCCCGGCCCCGTGCGCGCGTGCGTAGATGATCTGCGGATTGACGGCCCGGACGTCGTCGACGTCGAGTCGCAGGCGCCGGCGAACGTCGGGCAGGAAGCTCGTGACGAACACGTCCGCCTGCTCGATGAGGCGGTCGAGGATGGCGCGGCCCTCGGGGGAGGCGATGTCGAGGCCGATGCTGCGCTTGCCGTGGTTCGACTGCTCCAGCATGAAGTTGAACGCTGACGCGCCCGGCATGACCCCCGCCGTGGAGAGGCCGCGCATCGGGTCGCCGTGGGTCGGGTGCTCGATCTTGACCACCTCGGCGCCCCACTCGGCGAGGAGCGCGGCGGCGGCCGGGGCGAACCACCACTGCGCCACCTCGACGACCTTCACCCCGCGTAGCACGTCGTTCACTTGGCGACCTCCTCGGCAGCAGACAGCAGGTCCATGACACCGGGCAGCGGTCCACCCTCGGTCACCGGTCGCAGGTGGCGCGTCGGCCGCACGCTGACGTCCCAGCCTTCGGCCTCGAGCCGCAGGGCGCCCACCGTGGCCCGCTCGCGGGGGATGTGACGGAAGGGCTCGTACTGGAAGTGCCGCATGGCGTTGCCGTGCGTGATCTTGTCGATCTCGTCGCCGGGGAGGTCGGCGAGGAAGCGCATCGCCGCCTCGGGCGACCGCGGCCACGTGGAGTCCGAGTGCGGGAAGTCGCACTCCCAGGTGATGTTGTCGATGTTCATGTGGTGGCGGGCCTCGATGCCTGCCACGTCGTCGATGAAGCAGACGATGACGTGCTCGTTGAAGATCTCCGACGGCAGGCGCCCGCCGAGGTCCATCCCGGTCCAGTGCTGGGTGTGGCGGTAGATGTAGTCGACGCGTTCGAGGAAGTACGGGATCCACCCGATGCCGCCCTCGGACAGCGCCACCCGCAGCGTGGGGAACTTCCGGAAGATCGGGCTCCAGATCAGATCGGCGGCGGCCTCCATCAGGCTGACGGGCGAGAGCGAGTAGATGAGCTCGATCGGCGCGTCAGGTGAGGTCGTCGGCACGGTGGAGGACGACCCGAGGTGCATGCAGACGACGGTGCCCTCGTCGACGCAGGCCTGCCAGAACGGGTCCCAGTAGGGGTCGTAGAGGCTCGGCTGCCCGAGGGCGTAGGGGCTCGACGAGAACGTGACGGCGTGGCAGCCCTTGGCGGCGACCCGCCGGACCTCGGCGGCCGTCGCCTCGGCGTCCCACATCATCGGAATGGCCAGGGGGATGATGCGGCCGGGGTAGGTGCCGGCCCAGTCGTCGAGGTGCCAGTCGTTGTAGGCCCGGACCACGGCCGCGGCCTGGTCCTTGTCCTCGGTGTCCATGAAGATCTGCCCGCAGAAGCGCGGGAACGAGGGGAAGCACAGCGCGCCGAGGACGCCGTTGGCGTTCATGTCCTTCACCCGGTCGTGGATGTCGTGGCAGCCCGAGCGGATCTCCTCGATGCACACGGGCTCGAAGCCGTACTCCTCGGGCGGGCGTCCGGCGACGGCGTTGACCGCGATGCTCGGGATCTCGTTCCCCTCGTAGACCCAGGCGAACGTCCCGTCGGCGCGTCGGACGAAGCGCGGCGCCTTGTCCCGGTACTTCTTCGGGACCCGGCCGTCGAAGAGGTGCGCAGGTTCGATGACGTGGTCATCGACGCTCACCATGATCAGGTCGTTCACGTCCACTGCGTGCTCCTTCGGTGCGCTGTCGGTCATCAGCCCAACAGGTCGATCATCAGGCGCTGGCCGAGCGAGGATTCCTCGAAGTAGGGCGTGGTGAAGTCCTGGCATGCGGCCCAGACGTCCCGGGCGTGCGCCGCGTCCCGCCGCGCCAGCGCCGAGACGAGCTCGGAGAAGAGTGCGTGGGCCCGGCGGTTGGTCTTGGTCACCCAGGGCAGGTCCTTGGCGTCTGCGGTGACCGCGGGCTCGATCCCGACGCGGACCCAATGGAGGATCTCGGTGGTGATGGTGAGGGCGGGGTTGCGGGTGGCCGAGAACACCACGGACGCCGCGGTCTCCCACGTCCTCAGGAACCGGGTGGTGTCCTGGGTGGCGGCGGCGAGCTCCGCTTCCAGCGCCTGGAGCCGGTCGAGGGCCTTCGTGCCGATCCGTGCGGCCACGAGCTCGACGATGGCCGGCTCGATCAACCGCAAGGCGCGATGGAAGTCCGCCAGAGTGGTCCGCCGGGCCTCCAGCACGATACCCGCCAGCTGCGCAGCGACCTGGGTGGCCGGGGTCCGGATCGTCGCCCCACCCCGATC
>DASSGC010000502.1:0-2009 GCA_035693765.1 Acidimicrobiales bacterium | reverse complement strand
GTATGCGAGTGCGCGTGCCAGCCGGTTGCGGCAGGCAACGATCGCGAGCAGGGATGCCCCCCTGGGTTCGCGTCGCCGTACGAAGTCGGCGATCGACGCCCACGACGTGCTCACCCGTCGGTGTCCCCGAACGCGCACGGGGTCGAGGGCGGCGGCGAGCCATCCCTGAACATTCAATGGGGTGCGGCTCCTCTGGAGGGACGTCACGCTGCTCGGGGGATGGTGTCGTTGAGGTAGCGGGTCTCGTGGACGCGGCGCCGTTCTTGGTTGAGGTGGTAGCGCCAGTAGGTGTTGGGCTTCCCCCCGCTGGCCGGCCACGTTGACTACGCGGCCTGGTTGGCCTGGGTTGGACAGTATCGGCTCTCCCATTTGGTGGGTGGGATGTAGCCGAGGCTCGAGTGCCGTCGGCTGGTGTTGTAGCGGTTGATCCAGGCGAAGATCGCACGCCGGGCGCTGGCCCGGTCGGGGAACTGGTAGCGGTGCACCAGTTCTCGCTTGAGCGACGACCACGCCGCCTCAGCCACCGAGTTGTCCCAGCACACCCCGGTCCGGCCGACGGACTGGACCATGCCGAGCTGGGCGATGAGGTCCCGGTACTCGCCGGACATGTACTGGCTGCCACGGTCGCCGTGGAAGATGATCCCTTCGGTGACGCCGCCTCGTGCGCCGGCGGCCATGCGCAGCGCGTCGGCGACGAGTTCGGTGCGCATGTGGTCGGCCATCGAGTAGCCCAACCAGCGCCGCGACCCGAGATCGAGGACCGAGGCCAGATACAGCCAGCCCTCGCCGGTCGGGATGTAGGTGATGTCGCCGACCCAGGCGACATCGGGCGCCCCGGGGTCGAAGAGCCGCCCGATGAGATCCGGCAACGGCGGGGCGTGTTCGGCCGGGATCGTGGTCCGCACCCGAGGCGGCTTGTGCACGCCCACGATCCCGTGGACGCGCATCAGCCGCTCGACCCGCTTGTGGTTCACCGCCCAGCCCCGGTCTCGCAGCTCCGGAGTCATGCGCGGCTCGCCGTAGGTGCCGTCGGTCTCGTCGTGGATCTCACGGATCGCCGCGACTAGCGCAGCTTCGGCGCACTCGGCGTCGCTGGGCCCGGCCGCCCCGCGTCGGCGCCAGTCATCGAACGCCGTCGTTGAGACCTCGGCCACCTTGCACGCGGCGGTGATCGGGAAGCCCTCGGCCTTCCGGGCAGCGACCCACCGGTAACGGGTCACTGTCCCGACTCCTTCACCCAGAAGGCCGTCGCTCGTTTGAGCAGGTCTCGTTCCATCCGCAGCCGCGCGTTCTCCTTACGCAACTCGGCCAGCTCCGCCTTCTCCGACGTCGTCAGCCCCCCTCGTTCGCCCCGATCGATGCGTTCCTGGCGGACCCAGTTACCCAGCGTGCCTTCACCGACCCCGAGCCGCCGGGCGACCTCGACGATCTTGTTGTCGTCGTCGAGCACCATCGCCACCGCGTCACGCTTGAACTCCTCGGTGAAGCTGCGCCGCGTCCGGGCCGGCTTCTCCTCCATCACTGACATGGCTACCTCCTATTCGAGGTGGCCGGTCAGCTGGGGGATGCTCAGTCTGACGATCAAGCCACTGCGCGTCGTCCACCACCACCACCACCGGGCCGTGCTGGGCCTCCCGGTTCAGAAGCTCGAGGGCAGCGAGCGCGACCACGAATGTGTCCGACGTCCTGCCCTCGTTCATCCCAAACGTGGCCAACAAGGCATCACGCTGTGGCCCGGGCAATTCCCGCGCCTGCTCGAGCAGCGGGCCGACCATCTGATGCAGACCAGCAAACGCCACACCCGCCTCGGCCCGAATCCCCGACACCGCCAAGACCCGCACACCCTCACCCACCGCCCGATCAACCGTCGCCGCCAACAACGCAGACTTACCGACACCCGCGCCACCCCGAACCACCAGCCCCGCACCGCGCTCTCGCACCCCACCCAACCACCCGACCAGGACACCCAACTCGCTCTCCCGGCCCACCAACCCACAAGCCGCGCTCAA
>DASSGC010000501.1:0-7903 GCA_035693765.1 Acidimicrobiales bacterium | reverse complement strand
AGGACGCCGGCCTGGCGCCGGACCTCCTGGAGGGGTTCGAACGCCCCCCGCCAGACGGCGAGGTCGCTGATGGCGTGGTCGATGTGCAGGGTCGTCATGGAACGACCGTAGGAAGGAGCGCGGATCCCGCCCATCCCAGGTTCGTGGGGTTCCTGGGCGCTGCGGCGGGAGCTCAACGACCGTTGATGCGAGCGAGGAGGGTGCGCCGGTTCCGAGCCCCGGTCTTGTCGAAGACCGACTTCAGGTGGTCCTGCACGGTGTGCTCCGAGACGTGCAGCCGGCGGGCGAGCTCGCGGGTGTCGCACCCGGCGACGAGGTGGCGCAGCAGCTCGCCCTCCCGTGCGCTCAGCCCGGCGACCCGGGCGTAGAGCGCGGCGCGCTCGGCCGGAGGTGTCGGCGCCAGGCTGACGGCGATCGACGCGCCGGGCGCCGGCGGCGTCCCGACGACGCGTGCCGCCCGCAGCGTCACCCAGACGCCGTCGCGCAGGTGCACCCGCACGGACGGCGGATGGGCGTCGACCCCCTGCTCCCGCGCCAGGAGCTGGGCGGCGACGTTGTAGGCCGCAGCGGGCACCGGCGCCCGGTCGGCGGCGGTGGGCAGCAGGTCCCGCAGGTAGGCGTCGGTCGCGGGCGTCTGGATCAGCAGGCGCAGGTCGTCCCCGAGCAGCAGCACGACCGGACCGGCCCCGGCGTCGAGCCGGTCGGCGGGCCGCGCGAACGTCGCCGCCAGGCTGCCGCGCAGCCCCGCGGTCACGGCGCCGCCGAGCCGGCCCACCAGGTCGCGCTCGCGCCGGGTGAACGTCCCGCCCCGGCGCCAGAGGTCGAGGAAGCCCCAGCAGCCGTGCCGGTCGCGGAACACGGTCGAGAGCACGTCGTCCACGCCGTAGCCCGACAGCAGCCCGTCCCACACCGGGCTGGCCGACCGGTCGCCGCCGGTCGCGTCGACCAGCGTGGCCGCCGAGCCCGATCGCAGCGCCGTCCACCGGTTCGCCGGCGTCAGGTACTTCAGCCGGATCAGCGTGGGGAGGTCGTCCAGCGACGGGGTCTCCGCCAGCGGGGACGCGCCGACGCAGGTCTCCGGGTCGGTGAGCAGCCACGCGTACGCGTCGGCGGCCACCTCGGCACGGATCTCGGCGAGCAGCGCGATCCGCAGTGCCCGGTCGTCGAGGTCTCGGCCGCAGATCCGCTCGATGCGGTCGAGCGTCGACACGAGCGCACCCTACGCCGGGCGATTCCCCAGGAACCTGGGATGGGCCCGGCCCCGTCCCGACCGTACGGTGTCGCCGTGGTCACCCTGCACATCGAGCACCCCGTCACCGACTACGGCACCTGGCGGGCCGCGTTCGACCGCTTCACCGCGGTGCGCCGGGAGGCGGGGGTCGTCGGCGAGCGCGTCTCCCGGCCGGTCGACGATCCGCGCTACGTCGTCGTGGCGCTGGACTTCGCCACGGTCGAGCAGGCGACGTCCTTCCGGCAGTTCCTCGAATCCGAGGTCTGGACGTCGCCGGCCAACGCCCCGGCGCTCGCCGGCCGACCGAGGACGGCGATCCTGGCGCCCGCGCCCGCAGCGCCCTGACGAGGCGAGGCGTCGCCGCCCGTCCCCACCGCCCTCCGGTCGCGCTGTCCGTGTGCCGGCGAAACGATCTGGCAGCATGGGCCGATGGTCGCCACCGCGGACGCCGGCCGCGGCGGCCCGTCGTCGCGAGGCGATGACGGGCTCGCCCTCCTCGCCGGCGTCCGCCCCAGCGCCGCGGCGCCCTCATGAAGCACATCGGGATCGTGGCCTGCAGCGCGGAAGGCGCCGCGCTCTGCTACCGATCGATCTGCCAGCAGGCCCTCACGGCCGTCGGCCAGAACGACCATCCCCGCATCACCCTCGACTCGATCCCGCTCGCCGCCTGGATGCCCGCATTCGACGCCGGCGACCTCGACGGGGTCGCCGCGGTCATGCTCGAGTCCGCCCACCTCCTCGCCGGCGCCGGCGCGGACTTCCTGATCTGCCCGGACAACTCCGCCCACCTCGCCTGGGACCAGGTCCAGGCCGCCACGCCGCTGCCCTGGCTCCACATCGCCCGGGTGGTCGGGGCCGAGGCGGCCCGCTGCGGCTACCGGCGGGTCGGCGTGCTCGGCACGCGGTTCACGATGGGGGGGCCCGTCTACCGGGAGGCGCTCTCGGCCCTGGCGGTCGACGTCGCCGTCCCGCCGCCGGACGACCGCGACCTCGTCGACAAGGTCATCTTCTCCGAGCTGGTCGACGGCGTGGTGACCGACGCGTCGCGCCGGGCCTACCAGGCCGTGATCGCGCGCCTCCGGGCTGGGGGGTGCGACGCCGTCGCCCTCGCCTGCACCGAGATCCCGCTCCTCGTCGGCCCCGACGACTCGCCGCTCCCCACGCTCGACTCCACGCGCCTCCTCGCCCGCGCCGCCCTCCACGAAGCGCTGAGCTGACACAGGCGGGGAGCGGCATCAGGCGCCGTGCACCGGAGCATCCGGGGCGTCGGCGGCGTCGGCGGCGTCGGTCTCGAGGTCGGCCATGGCCCACCGCTCGAGGTGCACCCCGCGCCCGTCGGCCCCGATCGCGAGCAGCGAGCTGTCGTGATCGACCCAGGCGGCGGGGTAGGACGCATCGGGGAGCCGGTACACCAGCCGCCCATCGGCGGTCGCCACCAGGCTCCGGCGCCGCCAGCGCCCGGCGACCAGGTCGCGGCGGGGATGCCAGACCGCCGACTCGGTGAGCCGGGGCGTCCAGGACGCGGCCGGTGTCGAGGTCGACGTGGAACCGCCGCGGTCTCCCGCCGAGCACGACGTCGACGCACCTGCCGGTCGGGTCCACCCGGACGGGCGGGAGTCGGCGGGAGGTCGGGGGCAGCACGGTGACCACGGGGCCGCGCGGCCGCAGGACGCGGACCCCGTGCGACCCGAGGCGGATGACGCCCGCGCCCACGCCCGAGAGGTGCCAGACCAGGCGCGACTCGGGGAGCGGCCGCTCCCAGGAGCCGTCGAGCGCCGCGAGGGAGATCGCATGCCAGGGCGCTCCCGACCTGGCCGGCAGGCTGCGCCACACGCAGCCCGCGCGCCAGTCGACGCCGGGGCTGCTCCCGCGCCACGACCCCAGCGGGACGGTGCTCGGCCAGCCGCGGAGGGTCAGGCGGGCGGCGGCCGGGGCGGGGACCGGCCCCGGCCGGCCGGGCTCGAACGTGACGATGCGGTCGCCGCCGGGGGAGACGCCGACCAGTTGGGTGCGGGCGGGCTGCTCGATCGCCGTCACGACGGGACCGCGGCCGCTGCAGTCGATCGCCAGCAGCCGCGGCGCCACCGGGCCCGAGGCTCGCCAGCCGACGTCGAGCAGGAAGATGGCCGGACCGCCGGGCACGAGGCGCAGGGTGGCCGCGGTCTCGCGGTGGAGCTCGGTGCCGCTGTCGAGGTCGACGAGCCGGACCTGCGGGCCCGACTCCCAGTCCGGCGCCCAGGCCAGCGTCCGCCCGGCACGATCGACCGCGAGCCGCGCATCCCACGGCCGCAGCGGCGCGTCGAGCGGCCGGCGCCAGATCAGCTCGGGGCGAGGGAGGGGCCTGCCGGTCGCGGCCAAGATCCTGCGGCCCCGCGGGCGCGTGCCGTGTGCGTGTCGTCGTCGCGCGGGCCGCCTCGCGGCTCGCCCCCGGCACCCCCTCTGAGGCGCCGCCTCCGGACCAGCCGTCCCGGGGGCAGCCGGGCGCCCTCCGCGGCCACGACGGAGGCGCCGAGGATGTCCCCCTGGATCGGCCCGCCCACGATGTCGCGGGCCTGGGCCAGGGCATCGACGACGTCGGTGGCGTCGACATCGAGCCACACGACGAGCTCGGCGAGCCCCTTGCCCCGGGTCAGTGCCTTCGCCTGCAGCCTGCCCAGGAAGGCGAGGTCGTCGGCCGTCGGCCGGGTCGAGCACCCGATCGTCAGTTGCACGTGATGGCGGGCCATCCGGGGCGGAGGGTAGTGGGCGCCCCGCGCCGCCGGGTGGCGGGCGTCGGCCGTCACGGCACGGGCGTACGGTGGCGGCGTGATCCAGGAGGCGCTCGACTTCTACCGGGCACCGGGGGCGATGACGGCGCTCCCCGATCATCCGGCGCTGGGCATGGTGCCGTCCGATCCCGACGCGCTGCGCCGCATCGTCCAGGGCCTGCTGCTCCACCGCCACTGGGCGGCGGCGCACGGCGTCGCCGGTGAGGCCGTGCACGTACGCCTCGACGAGCAGAACCTGCGGTCGACGGCCGACATCCTGGGCCGGGCGCTGGAGCTGTCCGCCGAGCCCGTCACCGTGCCGCGGCAGCCGGTGGATCGTGTGCTCTGCGTCTGCCGGCACTTCACGCTGCTGCACGTGGCGTTGCTGCGTGCGCAGGGTGTCCCGGCACGGGTGCGGTGCGGGTTCAGCAGCTACCTCGACGCGAGCAGGTGGTACGACCACTGGATCACGGAGCGGTGGGACGGCGAGCGCTGGGTGCGCGACGACCCCCAGGTCGACGACCTGCAGGCCGAGGCCGTCGAGCTCGACTTCAACCCCTGGGACCAGCCGCCGGGGAAGTTCCTCACCGGCAGCGAGGCGTGGATCGCCGCCCGCACCGGTGCGATCAACGCCGACCGGTTCGGCATCCTCGACATGTGGGGCCTGGCCTTCGTCTCGGGGAACGTCATCAGCGACTTCGCCTGCCTCAACAAGGTCGAGCTGCTCCCGTGGGACGGCTGGGGGATGATGATCGGGCCCCACGCCCCGGTCACCGACGAGATGGCGGCGGTGCTCGACGATCTGGCGGCACTGGCCACGAGCGACGACTTCCCCGCCATCCGGGAGCGCTACCTCACCGACGACCGGCTGCGCGTGCCGCCCGACGTCACGACCGTCATCGACGGCAGGCAGGTCGAGGTCCACCTGGTGCTGTGATCGTCCGGGCGGCAAGGGACGCCTGCCGACGTGAGGGCGGCCCGTGCCGCGTTCCCGGCGGAAGGGGGACGTCGCGCAATGCCGGTGCCCCGCGGCCGGACCCGTCCTACCCTCGGGTGCATGCCCGGGTCGCAGGCGCTGTATCCGGCCCTGGAGATGGTTGACGCGACCGGGTGTTCGGGTCCCAAGGCAACCAGATCAGATCTCGTAAGCGTTCTGGGACACCGTTTCGGTGCTCGCGCCCTCCGAGCAGATCGCCGACTCGGTCGCGGTTGGTGCAGCCACCGTCAGAATGTGGTTCCGACGGGGGCGCTGAGATGGCGGGTGATCTCGAGGGCGACCTCTTCAGCGTGAACGGGAGCAAACATGTGCTCAGCGGTGTCGACGAGTGCAAATCGGCTGTTTGGAAGCAGCCCCACTAGATGTTCGCCTATGGCTGGTGGGCTGATGCGGTCGCGTGTGCCCCAGATCAGGAGGGTCGGAAGCCTCAACGTCGCAAGCCGACCGGACAGGTCGGCTGGTGGCTCGAACGCCCACGCCGGGGCGCTCGGCCATCGTTCGCGGTAGTCGCCGCGCCAGTCGACTGCGCCGAGGGCAGCGACATCGACGCCACCCGAAGTCGCTGTCAACACAAGATGCGAGATCGCCTCTGGTGCGTCCAGAGCAGCGCGGGTTGCGATGACTCCGCCCATCGACTGCGCCACCACAGCTGAGGGGACAGTGAGGGTGGCGAGCACCAGTCCGACGAGGTCGTCGAGGCTCCGCACCTGCGCCGACGGAGGCACGGCGCCGAGCCCGGGCCAGTCGAGGAATACGTGCTCCCACTGTGCGGGCAGCCGGTCCGCGACCGGCCGCCAGTACGAGCCTGCGCCCGACATGCCTGGCAAGGAGACGACTCTCATGAGCGTCCACCGATGCCAACCCTAGAGTCGGTGAGGTCATCGACCACCAGTCGGTACCCCACGTCGAGTGTGTCGAGTGTGAGTAGGCGGGCGTGGCGTGCTCGCCAGCGTCCGCTCTCCAGGTGGTCGGCCAACTGGCCGAGACCCCGACGTAACACCTCGCCGGGCAGGTTGGCGAGTCCCGAGGTGGCGCGCTGCACGCCCGTGTCGAGCAACGCGTCGGGCCGTCGCCAGTACGCGCCCACGAAGCCATCGGAGCAGTCGTGTGGGATGGGCACTACCTGGACCGTGGTCGTCGGCGTCGCCACCGAACGGATTGGAGGGAAGCGTCGCCGATTCAGCGCAGCCAGCTCGGGAAGATACTCGTCGAGCCAGAACTCTCCTCGTCCCAGGTGAAGATCACGACCCGATCCCGTGCCGCTCGCCGCATCTCTGCGAGGCCGGTCGCGAGCTCCCGCCAGTGGTGCACGGTCATGACCGCCATTGCCGCGGCCACTCCACCCTCGCGAATCGGGAGGCGTTCCGCGAGGGCGCGTATCGCTGCTCTCCGACCGTCGTCGCGTTGGGCCAGCATCTCCGCAGCTGGTTCGACCGACGCAACCCATCGGCTTGTCGGCTCATAGCCACCGGCACCGGCTCCCACGTTTGCCACCGTCGGGGCGTCAGCCAGCGCACCGTCGATCAGGGCCGCCAGGCGACCATCGGGCACCCGACGGTCCGCGTAACCGCCGGCCAGCACCGAATAGCCAGGCACATCAACGTCTTCGGCGACCACGTTCAGATCTCTAGCAGAGCCATCGCCGGGGGAAGTGGGCGTCAACGCCCGCGGGGCCGTTCAAGACTTGAGCATCCATGCCGGACGGTATGGGCTCCATCGCCACCTGGCCAGCGGAGGGCGATCGATGTGGCGCTCGGCAGCCCTCCGGCCCCGGCCGCCGATGTCACAGGTATGTCACAGGACGGCGGCTGAGGCCAGAGGACGGCGAGAGATGACGAAAGCCGGAACCGCAGGCCAGCAGCGCGAAAGCGACAATATGTTCGGGTACCAGGGTGCTGCGGATCAGATGTCGTAATTCTCCAGGAGTGACCCGCGCTGACCAGGTCCGAGAGCACGCCGCGCAGGCGAGATGTCACAACGATGTCACAGGTGAGAGCATGTGCCCGGCATTGGCTCGTCACCTGACGAGCCCGGCGATGAGGTTGATGCTGGTGGCCACGATCACCACGCCGAACACGTACGACAGCAGCGCGTGATTGAGCACGGCACGCCGGAGCCGGCGGTCGCGCAGCGTCGTGTCGGAAACCTGGTAGGTCATGCCGATCGTGAACGCCAAGTAGGCGAAGTCACGGTAGCTGGGCGGCTCGGACTCGCCGGCGCCGCCGAAGTCGATGCCCTCGGCGGGCAAGCTGAAGAAGATGTGGGCGTAGCGCAGCGTGAAGACCGTGTTGACCACGGTCCACGACACCACGAGGGTGAACGTGGCCACTGCGATCAGACCGAGCCGAGTGGTGCCGCTCTCCCGACCTGCGTGGCCGAGGGCGAAGAGGACGGCCAGGAGGCTGGTGAGGCTCGCCCCCACCAGCAGCAGCCAGGCGGTGCTCCGGGTCTCATCCTCCCGCGTGGCCAAGAGCGCCGTGTGCTCCGGGCCGGAGCGGGCGATGATTGGCACGACCGCCAGCAAGAACACCAGGGCGCTCGCGTCCCAGCCCAGAATGAGCGCCAGCTCCCACGTGGCGGGGGCGAGGAGCACGAGGCAGACGGTCAGCCCGATCGATCCGGCCACCGCCAGTCGCCGCAGCGCCGGTGCGTGCCAGCCGAGCCAACGGTGGTAGAGCGTGCTCGAGGGGATGGCGGCCATGCCCCCGTGGCCTATCTGATTGCGGCACCGGCGTCGAGATGGTCAGTCAAACGTAAGGCCCAGTGATCACCCCGTAGTGGGCCCGGCTGAGGACGGCGCCGGAGGCGCCGCCCGCAGGCCGGGCCTCTTCGCGTCGGCGGAGCCGACGCCTTGACGGAGTACAGAAGGTTCACGGAGTACAGAAGGTTCTCACCACCGCGGGACCGGCGCCCCGGACGATGGCCTCG
>DASSGC010000500.1:0-6001 GCA_035693765.1 Acidimicrobiales bacterium | reverse complement strand
GATGTGGCGGAACATGATGCGCGCCCGCGAGAACCCGAGGGCGCGGGCGGCCTCCACGTACTCCAGTTGTCGGAGCGACAGGAAGCTCGACCGCACGATGCGGGACAGGGCCAACCAGCCGGTGAGCCCCAGCACCAGCGTCACGGCGTTCTCGCTCTTGCCGAACACCGACGCGATGGCCACCGCCAGCACGATGTAGGGGATGGCGAGGAACACGTCGACGAGGCGGGTGATGACCGTGTCGCCCCAGCCGCCGAAGAAGCCCGCGAGCGCGCCCAGCGTGACGCCGATGAACAGGATCAGCACGGTGGCCAGGATGCCGATGCGGAGCGACACCCGGGCGCCGTACACCACCCGGGTGTAGACGTCGCGCCCGATCTGGTCGGTGCCGAACCAGTGGTCGGCGGTGGGGCCCTGCCGGAACGAGTCGGAGCGCTCGGTGATGGTGTACGAGGTGATGAGCGGGGCGAAGATCGCCGCCAGCACGAGCAGGATGACGAAGGCGATGCCGACCATCGCCAGCTTGTTGCGACGGAACCGCCTCCAGACGTCGGCGCGCAGGGGGCGGGCGACGCCCAGGTCGTCGACCGGGGTGCCCGAGACCTGCGCCGGGACCGGCACGGTGCCGGTGGTGGCGGTCGGGTCGACGACGGTCATGCGTGGTCCCCCTTGCCGAGGCGGATCCGTGGGTCGAACCAGGCGTAGCTGAGGTCGACGAGCAGGTTGATGAACGCGAAGGCCAGCACCACCGCCAGGGTCAGCCCGAGCAGCACGGGCAGGTCGCGGGCCTGCACCGAGTTGGCGATCTCGGACCCCAGCCCGGGCCACGAGAACGTCGTCTCGGTGAGCACCGAGGCGCCGATCACCGTGCCGAAGTCGACGCCGATGAGCGTCACCACCGGCAGCATGGCGTTGCGCAGGCCGTGCCGGAGCACCACGCTGCGCTCGGACAGCCCCTTCGCCCGGGCGGTGCGCATGTAGTCGGCCCGCAGCACCTCGAGCATCGAACCCCGGGTCATGCGTGCGGCCAGCGCGGTCGACACGCAGGCGAGGGTGACGGCGGGCAGGATCAGGTAGCGCCACTGCTCGCCGGTGGGGATGAAGAACAGCGTCCAGGTGTCGGGCCCGAGGCCCGAGGTGCGCAGGCGGGCCCAGTCGGGCCACCCCTGCTTGTTGGGCACGACCGCGAACAGGTACTGGAGCACGAACCCGAGCACGAACACCGGGACGGCCGAGGCCGCCGCGGTGAGCACCGTCGTGGCCTTGTCGCCCCAGGAGTAGCGCCGGATGGCCGAGAGCAGGCCCACCGAGATGCCGACGGTGATCTCGATGATGATGGCCCAGAAGGCCAGGCGGAGGCTGTTGACGGCCTTCTCGCCCAGGATCTCGTTGACGCTCTGGTTCTTCAGGAACGACTCGCCCAGGTCCCACTGGACGGTGCGCTGCCAGTAGTTGACGTACTGCTCCCACACCGAGTCGTCGAGCCCGTAGCGCGCCTCGATGCGCTCGAGGACGCCCTCGTCGACCACCCGGTTCTGGCCGCCCGCGATGAGCGACACGGGGTCGCCCGGCAGGGTGAAGAAGAGGAAGAAGAGGAACGACAGCGCGAGGAACACCGTCGGGATGATCAGGAGCAGGCGGCGGATGATGTAGCTGGTCATCGTTGTCCTCGGTCAGTGATGGGTGACCGGGGCACGTGGTGCGCCCCGGTCACCCCTGGTCAGGGCCTGGTGTCAGGTCCTGTCACCGGAGCTACTGCTTGACGTACACCGTCTCCCACGGGATGAGCCCGAGGTTCGACTGGGTGAAGCCGCCGAGCTTGTCGCCGTTGAACACGTAGTCACCCTTGTACCAGTTCATCGGGATGACCGCGGCGTCCTCGAGCAGGATGCTCTCGGCCTCCTGGAACAGCTCCGCCTGCTTGTCGGCGTCGGTCGTCGCCTTGGCCTCGTCGATCAGGGCGTCGAACTCCGGGTTCTTGTAGTTGGAGTAGTTGTTGCCACCGTCGGCGGAGTCGGAGTGGTACAGGTCGTACATGAAGTTGTCGTACGTCGGGTAGTCGGCGTACCAGCCGGCCCGGCAGATGATGCAGGCGCCGTCCGCGAGCTGGCTGAAGTACGTCTCCTGGTCGATCGGCGCCTGCTCCGCAGGGATGCCGATGTCGGCCAGGTTGTCGATCATGATCGCCGCCACCTGGTCGTGGTTCTGACCGGTGTTGAACTGGATCTTGAGCGGCGAGGTGATCTCGTTGCCCTCGGCCTTCCACTCGTCGTAGCTCTTCTGGGCGGCGTCCTTGTCGTAGGTGCAGATGTCGCACAGGTCGGGGCCCCACCCGGGGATGCCCTCGGGGGTCACGCCGTTGGAGACCGTGCGGGCGATGTCCTCGTAGACCGCCGCGTTGATCTCGTCGCGGTTGACGGCCTGCTGGATGGCCTGGCGGAGCTTCAGCCCCTTCTCGCCGCCGAGCACCGGGTCGTTCATGTTGATGTCCCAGTGGTAGGAGCCGAGGATGGACACGTCGAGGGTGGTGTCGTAGGTGTCCTGGGCGGCCGCGAAGCGACCGGCCGGGATCTGCGCGTTGTCACCCTCGCCGGCCTCGAACGCGTTGTACGACGTGTCGGGGTCGGCGGTCACCCGGAAGGTGATCTTGTCGACGTAGGGCTGCTCGGGCAGGTCGAGCTCGGTGTACTTGGTGCCATCCCACTCGGGGTTGGGCACGAGCACGATCTCGGTGTCCGACCGCTCGGTCTCGAGCATGAACGGGCCGTTGCCGACCATCATGCCCCGGTCCCACTGCGTCGGGTCGGCCAGGTCCTCGACCGCCGTGGGCATCGGGAAGAAGATCTGGAAGCCGGCCACGGTCGGGAAGTTCGAGTACGGCGCCGCCAGCTTGACGGTCAGCGTCATGGCGTCGTCGTCGGCGGTGACGCCGCTGAGCGTCGGCGCGGTGCCGTCGAGCTTGGCCTCGCCGCCCTCGATGAAGTTGAACAGGTACGAGTAGTCGCCGGCCAGGTCGGGCGAGCTGGCCCGCTCCCAGGCGAGCTGGAACGAGCTGGGCAGCACGTCCTCGCCGTTGGAGAACTTGAGGCCCTCGCGGATGGTGAAGGTCCACTCGGTGGCGTCGTCGTTCGACTCGTACGACTCGGCGACCTGCGGCACGATCTCCGGGTTCGCCGGGTCGCTGGCGTCGATCTCGGTGAGCCCGTCGTACAGCGCGTTGACCACCTGGTAGGCGTCGAGCGTCGAGTTGAGCGCCGGGTCGAGGTATTCGGGCGGATCGCCCACGAACGTGCCGAGCTCGACGAACTCACCGCCCTGGGTGGGCTCGTCGCCGCTCGCGCCAGTGTCGTCACCGCTGTCGCTGCTCTCGTCGTCGTCGCCGCCACAGGCACCGGCGAGGAGAGAGAGACCCAGGATGAGAGCAAGGAGCTTCGCGCCCCTGCGCTGTCGTCTCATTGGAGGTCCTCCTGAAGATGGTCATGATGACCGCAGGGAGGGCTGGCGAGGCGACCGGTCGACCCGGTGCGGACCCGACGGGTCGGGTCCGCGTACGGGGAGCGAGCCACGGCTGTCGTCACGGCGACTCTTCCTGCGGTTGGCTGCACCGGCGAGCCAACACCCCGCTCCCCGATGAACACGAGGAACATAGCAGGATCGTCTTGTGCGAAACGGGTTTCGTGAGGGGAGCGACCGATGAAAGCCAGAATCTCTGGTCACTTGGTCACCTTGCCGCCACATCGTCACACAACCTGTGCGCCGAGCGAACGTGGCGCCGCCGAGCTGCCAACGTTCCCAGTCTTACCACGTTGTGGCGATGGTCACACCTGGCGGAGCGGGCCGCCCACCCGGAGAGGCGACGCGTGCGGGCGGGGGCGCCCGGTGCTCATGCCCGGTCGCGGAAGCGGACGATGCCCGCGAACGACTCGGCCTCCAGGCTGGCCCCGCCGACCAGCGCGCCGTCGATGTCGGGGCACGCCATGAGGTCGGCGGCGTTCGCCGCCTTGACCGAGCCGCCGTACTGGATGCGGACGGTCCCGGCGGCCGCCTCGCCGGCCACCTCGGCCACCGTCCCGCGGATCGTGGCGCACACCGCCTGGGCATCGTCCGGGGTCGCCGTGCGACCCGTCCCGATGGCCCAGATGGGCTCGTAGGCGAGGACCAGCCCGCCCACCTGCTCGCTCGACAGCCCCGCCAGGCCCGCCCGGACCTGGCCGGTGACCTTGTCCTCGGTCGTGCCGGCCTCGCGCTCGTCCAGCGTCTCGCCGATGCACAGGATCGGCGTCATGTCCCACTTCAGGACCGCCCGGACCTTGCGGTTGACCGACTCGTCCGACTCCCCGAACAGCTCGCGCCGCTCGGAGTGGCCCACGATCACGTAGCGGACGTCGAGCTTCGCCAGCATGGCCGGGGACACCTCGCCGGTGAACGCGCCCTGCTCCTCCCAGTGGCAGTTCTGCGCACCGACCGCGATGGGGACGGGCTCGGTCTCGGCGAGGAAGTAGACCTGCACCGTCCGGATGTCGGTGAACGGTGGGTGGATCGACACGTCGGCCGCCGCGTAGTCCTCCGGCGTCAGCTCGTAGACCAGCTTCTGCACCAGCGCGGTGGCCTCGAAGTGGTTCAGGTTCATCTTCCAGTTGCCGCTGATGAGCGGCTTCCGCTCGGCCATGTCAACCCTTCCAGTCGCCCCGCAGGGCGGCCAGTCCCGGCAGGTCGCCCTGCTCCAGCAGCTCCAGGGAGGCGCCGCCACCGGTCGACACGTGGTCGACCTCGTCGTCGAGACCGAACTGGGCCAGGGCCGCCGCGCTGTCGCCCCCGCCCACCACCGTGAAGCCGCGGGTGTCGGCGACGGCCTGGGCCACCGCCCGGGTGCCGGCCTCGAAGCGCGGGTCCTCGAACACGCCCATCGGGCCGTTCCAGAACACCGTGCGGGCCTCGGCGATGCGGTCGCCGAAGTCGGCTGCGGTCCCCGGCCCGACGTCCACCCCGGTCCAGCCGTCGGGCACCGTCGTGCCCACCTGGCGGACGTCGCCGCCGGCGCCCGGGTCCATCAGCTTGCCGCCCGGCCCGAGCGCGGTGATGTCGCTCGGCAGCACCAGCCGGTCGCCGTGCTCGTCGAGCAGGGCGCGGCAGGTGGCCACCATGTCCTCCTCCCGGAGGCTGGCGCCGGTGCCGTTGCCCTGTGCGGCCAGGAAGGTGAAGCACATGCCGCCGCCGACGAGCAGCTGGTCGGCCACGCCGAGCAGCGCCTCGATGACCTTGAGCTTGTCGCTCACCTTGGAGCCGCCAAGGACGGCGACGAACGGCCGCCGCGGGTCGGTCCGCAGGCCGAGCAGCACCTCGACCTCACGGGCCAGCAGCCGCCCGGCGGCCGACGGCAGGTGCTGCGGCGGTCCCACGATCGAGGCGTGGGCCCGGTGCGATGCGCCGAACGCGTCGTTGACGTAGGCGTCGAAGCCCTCGATCAGCCGCGCCACGAAGGCGGGGTCGTTCGCCTCCTCGCCCGGGTCGTAGCGCAGGTTCTCCAGCAGCTCGACGCCCGGCGCCAGCGCCGCGAGCCGCTCGCGCACCGGCTGCACCGAGTAGCGCGGGTCGGGCGTGCCCTTGGGCCGCCCGAGGTGGGTGCAGGCCACGACCTGCGCGCCCTGGCCGGTGAGCCACTCGATGGTGGGCAGCGCGGCGCGGATGCGGAGGTCGTCGACGATCTCGCCGTCGCGCAGCGGGACGTTGAAGTCGGCGCGGAGGAGGACCCGTCGCCCCTCCAGGGGCGGCAGGTCCTCCAGGGCCGGGACGCGGCCGGGCACGTCAGGCCTGGTTGGCAGCGCCGACGATCTGCGCGAGGTCGACGAGCCGGTTGGAGTAACCCCACTCGTTGTCGTACCAGCCGAACACCTTGACCAGGTTGCCGATCGTCTGGGTGAGCGGGCTGTCGAAGGTGCACGAGGCGGGCGAGCCGACGATGTCGCTCGACACCAGCGGTTCCTCGGAGAAGTCGAGCACC
>DASSGC010000499.1:0-6663 GCA_035693765.1 Acidimicrobiales bacterium | reverse complement strand
GCTTAGAGGCCGAGCGGATAGGGAGCTCGCCACGGCCTACGCGTGGGGATTTGGCGTGGAAGCACCAGCTCCACAGCTCGGCCGACCGGCAACGCAGCACGGTGACACGCGCCGGCGTGACCTATCCGCTCGAGTCCTTAGCCGCCGCGGGCACGGCGCCCCCCGAACCGGGTCGACAGCATCGCGCCCGGCGCGACGGGACCGACCCGGTTGCGAGCGCGCCTAGCCGCCGCGTCGCCGCTACGACGACGGCGAGCTCGGCGTGAGCCGGTGCGGCGCCGCCCACGAGTGCAGCGTGGCGACGTAGTTGGCACGCTCGAACGCGCTCGGGTCGCCGGCGGTCGCCTGGCTGGCGCTCCCCCGCAGCTCGCCGACCGACGTGTACTCGTGCTCGTCGAGCCACGCCACCAGCTCGTCGTGGACCACTCGCAGGTGACCCGGACCGTGCGCCAGCAGCGCCGAGGTGAGCATCGCCACGTCCGCGCCGACCATCAGCGCCTTGACCACGTCGGTGCCCGAGTGCACCCCCGACGTCGCCGCCAGCGAGACGTGGGGGCCGAGCTGGGGTCGCAGGATGGCGATCCACCGCAGCGGCAGGCGCAGCTCCCACGGCCGGCTGAGCTCGACCCGGTTCACCACCTCCAGCGTGTCGAGGTCGAGGTCGGGCTGGTAGAAGCGGTTGAACAGCACCAGCCCGTCGGCCTCGGCGTCGACCACGCGGCGGGCGAGGTGCGCCGTCGACGAGTAGTACGGGCTCAGCTTCACGGCCAGCGGGATGGCGATGGCCGCCCGCACGGCGTGGACGACCTCCAGGTCGCCGTCCTCCACGTCGGCCGCGGTGCGCGTCGGGTCGGCGGCGACGTGGTAGAGGTTCAGCTCGAGGGCATCGGCGCCGGCCGACTCGATCAGGGCGGCGTAGCGGGTCCAGCCGCCGGCGTCGGTGGCGTTGAGGCTGGCGATCACCGGCACCGACGCCCGGGCCTTGATCGCCTCGAGCCGGGACAGGTAGCGGTCGCCGGCCGTGGCGATCGACGGGACGGCGGGGAAGTAGTCGAGCGCCTCGGCGAAGTGCTCCGACCCCGCCTCCAGCGCCCGGTTGAGCCCGATCTCCTCGTGCAGGATCTCCTCCTCGAACAGCGACGGCAGCACGATCGCCGCCGCGCCGGCCTCCTCGATCTGCCGGGCGGAGTCCGGCTCGCCCGTGAGCGGCGACGCGGACGCCACGATCGGCGACCGCAGGTCGAGCCCGAGGTAGCGGGTGGTGAGGTCGGTCATCGGGTGCCCTCGGTGTCGTCGTCGCCGGAGGTGGACGGCGCGGCCGGGTCGGGACCGTCCGGTGGCTCGGTGTGGGGGATGGTGCGGTGCATGCCGGCGAGCTGCTCGTAGTACCGCCAGCGCTCGTTCGCGTCGGCCTGCAGCAGGTCGCCGAGGTGCTTCGCCTCGGCCGGGTGCGTCCGCTCCAGGATCGCGAACCGCGTCTCCGACGCCGTGAAGTCGCGCACGGCGATCGACGGCCGGTGCGAGTCGAGGGTGAAGGGCTGGCCCTCGCCGGTGGCGGACGGGTGGAACCGGTACAGCGGCCAGTAGCCGCTGCGCACCGCTTCCTTCTGGTGGGACATCGAGCGCGACATGTCGATCCCGTGCGCGATGCAGGTGCTGTAGGCGATCACCAGCGACGGACCGGGCCAGGCGTCGGCCTCCACCAGCGCCTTGGTGGTCTGCAGCTCGTTGGCGCCCATCGCCACCTGGGCGACGTACACGTTGCCGTAGGCCCGGGCGATGGCGCCCAGGTCCTTCTTGCCCGTCGCCTTGCCCCCGGCGGCGAACTTGGCCACGGCCCCCCGCTGCGTCGCCTTCGACGCCTGCCCGCCGGTGTTGGAGTAGACCTCGGTGTCGAGCACCAGGATGTTGACGTCGCGGCCGGTCGAGAGCACGTGGTCGAGCCCGCCGAAGCCGATGTCGTAGGCCCAGCCGTCGCCACCGATGAGCCAGACACCCTGGCGCACCAGGCTGCCGGCCAGCGTCGCCAGGCGGCGGGCGTCGGCCGCGGTCTCGCCGCCGCCGTCGAGCCCGTCGAGCCGGGCGCGCAGCCCGTCGACGAGGCGCCGCTGCTCGGCCACCTGGGCCTCGGTCTCCTGGGGGTTGACCAGCAGCGCGTCCACGAGGTCGTCGCCCAGCACCGGCGCCAGGCGGGGGAGCAGCGCCCGGGCCTGCCGGGCCTGGGCGTCGAGGCCCAGCCGCAGGCCGAGCCCGAACTCCGCGTTGTCCTCGAACAGCGAGTTGCTCCACGCCGGCCCCCGGCCGTCCGGTCCGGCCGACCACGGCGTGGTGGGCAGGTTGGCCCCGTAGATCGACGAGCAGCCGGTGGCGTTGGCCACGATCATGCGGTCGCCGAAGAGCTGGGTGACCAGCTTGATGTACGGCGTCTCGCCGCACCCGGCACAGGCGCCGGAGAACTCGAACAGCGGCTCCAGCACCTGCGACCCCTTGACGGAGTCGTGCGGCAGCAGCGAGCGGTCGAGCGGCGGGATGGTCAGGAAGTGGTCCCAGCGCCGGCGCTCGACGTCGCGGTGGAGCATCACCGGCTCCATGTTGATCGCCTTGTGCCGCACCTCGGTCTTGCTCTTGGCCGGGCACACGTCGACGCAGACCCCGCAGCCGGTGCAGTCGTCGGGCGCCACCTGGATGGTCAGGCGGTGGCCGGCCAGGTCCTTGGACCGGAACGGCTTGTGCAGGAACTCGTCGGGGGCGCCGGCCACGGCCTCGGGCGGGAAGACCTTCATGCGGATGGTGGCGTGGGGGCAGACGATGGCGCACTTGCCGCAGTCGATGCAGATGTCCGGGTCCCAGATGGGGATCTCCTGGGCGATGGCGCGCTTCTCGTAGCGGGCGGTGCCCGACGGGAAGCTCCCGTCGACGGGCAGGGCGCTCACGGGGAGCCGGTCGCCGTCGCCGGCCATGAGCACGGCCGTGACCCGCTTGACGAAGTCGGGCGCGTCGTCGGGCACGGTGACGGCCATGCCGCGGTCGCCGGTGGCCACGGCGGGCACCGCGACGCGGTGCAGCGCAGCCAGCGAGCTGTCGATGGCGGCGAAGTTGCGCTCGACGACGGCCCGGCCCCGCTTCCCGTAGGCCTCCTCGACGCCGGCCTTGATCCGGGCGATCGCCTCGTCGGCAGGCAGCACGCCGGCGAGCTGGAAGAAGCACGGCTGCATCACCGTGTTGATGCGGTTGCCCATCCCGGCCTCGGCGGCGACCCGGTAGGCGTCGACGACCCACAGGTCGATGCCGAGCTCGACGATCCGATCCTGGACCTCACGGGGGAGCTGCGCCCACACGGCGTCCGGGTCGAACGGGCTGTTGAGCAGGAACGTGGCCCCGGGCCGGGCGTGGTCGAGCACGCGCATCTTCTCGAGCAGCCCGAACTGGTGGCAGGCGACGAAGTCCGCCCCGTCGACCAGGTAGGTCGACCGGATCGGCTCGGGGCCGAAGCGCAGGTGCGACACGGTCACCGAGCCCGACTTCTTGGAGTCGTAGACGAAGTAGCCCTGGGCGAACAGGTCGGTGGACTCGCCGATGATCTTCACCGAGCTCTTGTTGGCGCCGACGGTGCCGTCGGCGCCGAGCCCGAAGAACACCGCCTGCACCTCGCCTGCGGGGCGGGTGGGCCGGAAGTCGTGGTCGATCGGCAGGCTCAGGTGGGTGACGTCGTCGTAGATGCCGACGGTGAAGTGCCGCCGGGGCCGATCCGCGGCCAGGTCGTCGAAGATCGGCTTCACCATCGCAGGGGTGAGCTCCTTGGACGACAGGCCGTAGCGACCGCCCGTGACCCGGGGCGCGTGGGCGAACGGCGGCTCGTCCGAGTCGGTCGCCTCGGCCAGGGCGGCCAGCACCCCCAGGTACAGGGGCTCGCCGACCGCCCCCGGCTCCTTCGTGCGGTCGAGCACCGCGATCTGGCGCACGGTCGGCGGCAGGCAGGCGACGAGCTCGCGTGCGGGGAACGGCTGGAACAGCCGCACGCGCACCATCCCGACCGGCTCACCCGCGGCCACCAGGGCGTCGACCGTCTCCTCCACGGCACCGGCGGCCGATCCCATGAGGACGACGACCCGCTCGGCGTCGGCCGCCCCGTGGTAGTCGACGAGCCCGTAACGGCGGCCGGTGCGCGCCGCCAGCTCGTCCATCACCTCGCCCACGATGCCGGGCACCGCGTCGTGGAAGGGGTTGGCTGCCTCCCGGGCCTGGAAGAACACGTCGGGGTTCTGGGCGGTGCCCCGGACCATGGGCGCGTCCGGGGACATGCCCCGCCGCCGGAACGCGGCGACGTCGTCCTCGCGGACGAGGGCGGCCAGGTCGGCGTCGTCGAGCACCCGGATCTTGCCGATCTCGTGGGAGGTCCGGAACCCGTCGAAGAAGTGCACGAACGGCACCCGGGCCCGCAGCGTGGCCGCGTGCGCCACCAGCGCCAGGTCGTGGGCCTCCTGCACCGAACCGGCGGCGAGCATGGCCCAGCCGGTCGAGCGGGCGGCCATGACGTCGCTGTGATCGCCGAAGATCGACAGCGCATGCGTCGCCACGGTGCGCGCCGCCACGTGGATGACGGCCGGCGTCAGCTCCCCGGCGATCTTGAACATGTTGGGGATCATCAGCAGCAGGCCCTGGGAGGCCGTGAACGTCGTGGAGAGCGAGCCCTTCTGCAGCGCGCCGTGCAGCGCGCCCGCCGCCCCGGCCTCCGACTGCATCTCGACCACGTCGGGCACCGCGCCCCACAGGTTGGGCCGCGCCGCGGCGGCCCAGTCGTCGCTGTGCTCGCCCATCGCCGAGGCCGGGGTGATCGGGTAGAGGGCGATCACCTCGCTGAGCGCGTACGCGACCCGGGCCGCGGCTTCGTTGCCGTCGATGCAGTGCCACCGCTCGTCCATCTACAGCGTTCCTCCGTGGAGCATCGACGGCCGGCGGGGTGCCCGGACGTCAGGCGGCGTTGGTGAGAACGACCTTGAGCGCGCCCGTATCGGCGGCCCGGCCGAACACGTCGTACGCCTCCATCATGTCGCCGAGCGCGAAGTGGTGGGTGACGAAGCGCGCGGCGTTCACCTGCCGGCTGGTCACGAGCTTGAGCAGCGTGGGCGTCGAGTACGTGTCGACCAGCCCGGTGGTGATGGTGACGTTGCGGATCCAGAGGTCCTCGAGGTGGAGGGCGGCCGGCTCGCCGTGCACGCCGATGTTGGCCACGCGGCCGCCGGGGCGGATCAGCCGGGTGGCCAGCTCGAAGGTCGCCGGCACACCCACCGCCTCCATGGCCACGTCGGCCCCGAGCCCGTCGGTGAGGTCGGCGACGGCGGCCTGCGGGTCAGCGCGGCCGTTGTTGACGATCACGTCCGCACCGAACTGCTTCGCCGCCTCGAGCCGGCTGTCGGCCAGGTCGATGGCGATCACGTGGGCGGGGCTGAACAGCCGGGCACCCGTGATGGCCGCCAGGCCGATGGGCCCGGCCCCGACGACGGCGACGACGTCGCCCGGCTGCACGCGGCCGTTGAGCACCCCGACCTCGTAGCCGGTGGGCACGATGTCGGCGAGCATGAGCAGCTCCTCGTCGGACACGCCGGCCGGCGCCGGGTAGGTCGACGTGTCGGCGAACGGCACCCGCACGTACTCGGCCTGCGTGCCGTCGACCTTGTGCCCGAGGATCCAGCCGCCCCCGCCGAGGCACTGCCCGTAGCTGCCCTCGCGGCAGTACCGGCACCTCCCGCAGGCGGTGATGCACGACACCAGCACCTTGTCGCCCACGTGGACGTTCTTGACGCCCGGGCCGACCTCCTGGACGGTGCCGACCGCCTCGTGGCCGAGGACGCGGCCGTCGGTCACGGCGGGGACGTCACCCTTCATGATGTGGAGGTCCGTGCCGCAGATCGTCACCGAGTCGACCCGGACGATCGCGTCCGTGTCCGCCTCCAGCGACGGCATCGGTACCTCTTCCCATGCCTTCTGACCGGGACCGTGGTAGACGAGCGCACGCATGAGGACCTCCTCTGGTCGCCAACGTCGACGAGCCCGACGGTAGCCCTGCCCGATGCCGCCGCCCAGGGCCAGAGGTCCCAGTGTCCTGGAAGGCTGATCCGTTGATGAAAGCGCCGAGTCGGAATCGGCCCTGGCAAGGACGCAGGCCGACGCACTCCACCAGCGAATGCGAGGCCGAGGACGCCGCCAGGGGCGATTCTGGCCGGCGATTTCGCGACATGATCAGGCTTCCAGGACACTAGACGATTAGTTCCAAGGGGTCCGCGCGGATCGCGCGGGTCCACTACGTAACGCGCGAGAGCGTCCAAGATCAGCGGTGTTCCACAAGCCCTGATCCCGGAGGACCTCGGCATGAACGCTGCCCTGGACGCTCTCGCCACCGAACTCTACGTGACCGTCGATGACCTGTTGATGGACCACCCGCACCTGGCCCCGAGCCGTCCCCCGGTCGGGATCGCCCCACAGTTCTCCGACGCCGAGCTGGTGACCCTGGCCGTGCTCCAGGCGCTGCTCGGCTACCACAACGAGGCCCGCTTCATCCGCTACGCCCACACCCACCTGCGGCACCTGTTCCCGTACCTCCCCCAGCGGCCGGCCTACAACAAGCGCCTCCGGCGCTCGGTCGCCCTGCTCCACGGCGTCTGC
>DASSGC010000498.1:0-2248 GCA_035693765.1 Acidimicrobiales bacterium | reverse complement strand
CGGCCGGCGGTGCCTCCGGCGGCGCAGCCTCGGCCGGCGGTGCCTCGGCCGGCGGTGCCTCGGCGGCCGGTGCCTCCGGCGGCGCGGCGCCGCCCGCGGCGGCATCGCCCCCCCGGGCCAGCACGGCACCGACGTCGACGGTGTCGCCCTCGGGGACCAGGATCTCGGACAGGACGCCCGACACCGGCGACGGCACCTCGGAGTCGACCTTGTCGGTGGACACCTCGAACAGGGGCTCGTCCTCGGCCACCTGGTCGCCGACGTTCTTGAACCACTTGGTGATCGTGCCCTCGGTGACGGTCTCGCCGAGCTGGGGCATCTGGATGTCGGCCATCAGGCCTGGGCCTCCGTGTCGTGCGGGGCGCAGCCCTGCGCCCCGGGTGTGCGGGCGGGCGGGGTGGCCATCAGTGGAGCCTGCGCCCGGTCATGTCCTGGATCGTGTCACCGAACAGCTCGGAGAGCGTCGGGTGCGGCTGGATGAAGGCGGCGACCTCGTCGACCGTGGCTTCCCAGTTGACGGCCAGATAACCCTGGCCGAGCTGCTCGGTGACCCAGGGGCCGACCATGTGGACGCCGAGGATCGTGCCCGCCCGGCCGTCGGCCGTCTTCTCGGCGATGACCTTCACCAGGCCTTCCTGGTCGCCGACGATCTTGGCCCGGCTGTTGGCGCTGTACCGGTGCTTCGACACCACCACGTCGTGGCCGGCCTCCCTGGCCGACTGCTCGGAGTGGCCCGCGAACGCGACCTCGGGCCGGCAGTAGATGCCCCATGGCACCTTGCCGTAGTCGATGGGCACCGGCTCCTCGCCCAGGATGTCGTCGATCGCCACCATGCCCTCGGCGAAGCCGACGTGGGCCAGCGCCGGGGTGTCGATGCAGTCGCCGACCGCCCACACCCCCGCCTCGCCGGTGCGGCAGCGCTCGTCGACCACCACGAAGCCACGCGCGTCGAGGGCGACGGCGGTGCCGTCGAGGCCCAGGTCGGCGGTGGCCGGGCGGCGGCCGACCGACACGACGACGACGTCGGTCTTGAGGGGATCGGCACCCTCGACGTTGACCACGGTGCCGCCGTCACCCGGCTCGTGGCCGGTGACCGTGACCCCCGTGCGCACGTCGATGCCCCGCTTCTTGAACGACCGTTCCACGACGGACGTCACGTCCTTGTCGCAGCCCGGCAGGATCTTGGGCAGCGCCTCCAGCACCGTGACCTGCGTGCCGAGGTCGGACATCATCGACGCAAACTCGCAGCCGATGGCCCCCCCGCCGATCACCACCGCGGTGCCGGGCACCTCGGGCATCGACAGCACCTCGTCCGACGTCATCACCAGCCTGCCGTCGACGTCGAAGCCGGGGATGGAGCGGGTGTCGGACCCGGCGGCGATGATGACCGCGTCGCCGGTCAGCTCGATCGGCTCGCCGCCGCCGTCGGGGTCGACCGTGACGCGACGGCCCGCGTGCAGCCGCCCGTAGCCGTCGTAGATCGTGACCTTGCGCCCCTTCAGGAGCTGGCTGACGCCGCCCACCAGCTCGTCCACCACGGCCTGCTTGCGCTGCTGGGTGACCGACCAGTCGAGGTGGGGCTCGCCGGCGTTCACGCCGAAGGCGGCGGCCTCGGACACGGTGCGGTAGACGTGCGCCGTCTCCAGCAGCTCCTTGGCGGGGATGCAGCCCACGTTGAGGCAGGTGCCGCCGATCCAGCGCTTCTCGATGAGGGCGATGTTGAGCCCGGCGCTGGCGCCGTACAGCGCGGACGCGTAGCCGCCGGGACCGCCGCCGATGACGACGACGTCGAAGTGCTCGGCCGTGGGGACCACCTCCAAGGGATGTCGGGCCGGAGTGGCGGCGTCGATCCTACCGGTCCCCGGCGACCGCCTGAATGGGGTCGCCCCCCGGCCCGTTGCTGGTCAGAGCACCTGGGCGACCTGCACGGCGAAGGCCAGCAGGATGGCGATGCCGCACAGCAGGGCGGCCACGATGAGGCGGCGGGTGCTCATAGACCCCGCCACGGTAGTGGCGGCGCGCTCAGAGACGGCGCGGCTAGGTCACGTCGCTGCCGGTCACCGTGCCGCATTCCCGGTCGGCCGAGCTGTCGAGCCGGTGCTCCCACGCCAAATCGCCACGCGTGGGCCCTGGCGAGCGCCCCATCCGCTCGCCTCCGAGAGCATGCGCGGACGGGTCACGTCACTGCCGGTCACCGTGCTGCATTCCCGGTCGGCCGAGCTGTCGAGCCGGTGCTCCCACGCCAAAT
>DASSGC010000497.1:0-2149 GCA_035693765.1 Acidimicrobiales bacterium | reverse complement strand
GAGCGCCAGGACGGCGTCGTTCCAGGGCCTGTCAGCGAGTGCGCGTCGGCCCGTCACCGGGTCGAGTTGTGCGGTGGCCCGAAGCGGGAGGCGAGTCGGAACCAGCGGGAGGCCGGCGTAGAGCTGGCCGACTTCTGGGTGGCTCACCTCGAGCGCGATCCCGATGGGCGTTGTGGGGTCGGTCTTCTTGTTGGCTCGATGTTGTCCCTTCGGGCTGGAAGGCTCGGCTGTCGTGACGTGCCACATTCGCCCGTCGGGGGCAACCGCCGCTCGCCGTTTCGCGACGACTTCGTGACCGGCGATGCTGGTGGGAAACTCTCCTAGGAGCGTGGGGCTGTAACGGCCCAGCGGGCTTTCGGTGCCGCGGGGTTCAGGTCTGGTGTGGCTGGGGCGGTGGGTTCGGCGTGTGTGGCTGGTGCTGGTGGCGGGTGGTGGGCCTGGGTGTGGCCGGTGGGCCCCTATGCCGGTGTGGGCTTGGTGGTGCCGGCGAAGCTGAGGAGCTTGCGGAGGTTGTGGCAGGCGTTGAGGAAGGTCCATTCGGCTTCGGTGGCCTGGGCGCCGCGTAGGAGGAGGCGTTTGCCGCCCTGGCAGACCTCGGTCTGGCCGAACACGGGCTCGACGATGGCTTTGCGGCGGGCGTAGGCGGCCCGGCCCGCCTTGGTGCGGAGCTTGCGAGCCATGCGTTCCTTGATGGTGGCGGTCTTGGGGATGCGCCCCCGGGGTGCGGGCGGTGGGGTCTTGTTGTGGGGGAGGCGCCCGGTCGCGATCAGGGCGTCCACCTTGCGCTGGGTGGCAGCGTGCACGTTGTCTTCGGAGAAGTAGCCGGCATCAGCGAGCACCTGGCGCGGCGCGGCGCCGCAGTTGGCGATGGCCGCATCGACCATGCCGGCGAACGCGGGGGCGTCGGCTGCGCGGTTGTCGAGCCGGGTCGCGATGATCACCTGGTGGGCGTCGTCGACGACCGCCTGCGCGTTGTAGCAGTAGTGGAAGCTGCCGTCGGAGGTCTTCATGATCCGGCTGTCAGGGTCGGTGAAGTTCCGTTGCGCCTTGTCATCGGGGGTAGCCCGGGCGGCGGCCTCGGTGGCCGCTTCGGCGGCGGCGTCTTGTCGGGCGTCGGGGTCCTCTCCACGGCGGGCGCTGTGATGCCAGGACCGGCGGGCCGCGTCCGCGCCGGCCTGGCGGGCTGCGTCGGCTTCCAGGTCGGCCTTCGCCTGGCGGATCTTGGCCAGACGGGAGGTGCGGCGGGCCAGTTCGCCCGCAAGGTCATCGCCGCGGCCGTCAGGCCCGAACCGCTTGTCCTCGGCGACATCGGTGGCCTCGGCGTCGGCCATCATCTCCTCCACTTCCGCCGCCAGGCTGGCTTCGCGTTCGGTCATGCGCTTGTAGCTCATAGCCTTGCGGCGACTGGCGTTGGCCCGCACCTTGGAGCCATCGAGGGCCACCCGCCCCAACCGGACCATCCCCGCGGCTTGACAGAGCTTGAGGACCTCGATGAACAGCCCCTTGAGGGCGTCGAGGTGCCGGCGCCGGAACCGGGCGATCGTCCGGTGATCCGGCGCCGCGTTGGCGGCCAGGAACCGGAACGCCACATCGTCGTGGCAGCGCCGCTCGATCGCCCGCGACGACCGCACCCCCGTCGTGTAGCCGTAGATCAACAGCTTCAACATCAACCGGGGGTCATAAGGCGGGAACCCCCGCGCTTCGGTGTGAGCGGCCAGGAACGGCTCGAGATCGAGAACCTCCTCGACCACCTCCGACACCAGCCGCGCCGTGTGGCCCTCCGGCAGCCAGTCATCGATCGACGGCGGCAACAAGAACACCTGGTGCGGGTCATAGAACCGGAACGTCTTGTCCACCCGCGGCCTCGCTACCGGCTCACCCGCCTCCACCGCCGGCGCATCAAACAACCGTCCCTCACCCGAATCGCTCGTCACCCCGCCAGCATCTTCGATCCCGACACCGATCGCGAATCGGTCCCGAGCTCAACGACGATTACTGACCCACGCTCCTAGTGTCCCGTTAGGTTGATTCGCCGACATATTCGGTGCCGAGGACGGCGGCGCAGTAGCGGGCGAGTCGGTCGAGGATCTCGTCGGCGGTTTTGTGCCAGACGAAGGGTGTGGGGTTGTCGTTCCAGGTGTCGACCCAG
>DASSGC010000496.1:0-3125 GCA_035693765.1 Acidimicrobiales bacterium | reverse complement strand
GTCGGGCGACCGGATGGTGACGTCGCCGTGGTCCGGCGTGGCGGCCGCGGCGACGACGCCGGGGGCGCCCGGGGCGGCGAGCGCGCCGGCGCCGGCCAGCAGGACGGCGGCCTCGGACCACCCGGCGGCCCGGAGGTCGAGCGACGTGGGCGGGCCGGCGACGGCGACCTGCTCGACGGCCAGCCCGGGCGCCACCGCGGCGACCGCCGCCTCGACGCCGGGCGTGGCGGCGACGCGCAGGACGCCGGTGCCGTCGGCGCCCGCCCCGCCGGCGACGGGCGGTCGCTTGGCGCCCAGGCGGACGGCGTCCTCGCGGGCCAGCACCACGCGGACGGCCCGCCCGTGACGGTCGGCCAGGTCGCGGGCGGCGGCCGTCACGGTCGTGGCGAGCTTGCCGCCGAACGCCCCGCCGTTGGCCAGCGGCCTGGCGGGCTCGCCGCCGGGGAGGCACCACGAGGCGTCCAGCTCCAGGTAGGCGGGCTCGACCCAGGCGGTGCGCAGCGTCGCCGCCCAGTCGCCCGGCGGCAGGCTGAGCGGCGGGCGGACGTCGACGGTCGTGCGGCGCCCCTGCACCTTGCCGGCGGCGGCGCGGGCCTCGGCGAGGGTGGGGGCGACGGCCCAGCCGCCGGTGGCGTCGGGCACGGCGACGAGGGCGCCGTCCGGGGCGGTGTCGTCGGCGAATCCGCCGTGCCCGAGGGCGACGTCGGGCGACACCCGCTGGGGCGATCGGCCCTCGATGGCGGCGCGCCGGGCGGCGGCGTCGAGGTCGCGTCCGGGGGTCGCGCGGGCGCCCGGGCCGGCGGCGTGGGCCGTCCAGGCGTCGAGGATGGTGCGCCAGCCGGTGCAGCGGCAGAGGTGGGGGAGGAGCGCCTGCTCGACCGCGGCGGTGTCGTCGGGGCCGGCACCCTTGGCGGCGAGGCCGGCGAGCCGGACGACGATGCCGGGGGTGCAGAAGCCGCACTGGCTGGCACCGGTGGCGCAGAAGGCGTCGCCCCACGCCTGGCGGTCGGCGGCGTCGAGCCCGTCGAGGGTGGTGATCGACCGGCCCCGCACCCGCCGGGCGGGCGTCACGCACGCGACCCGGGGCTGGCCGTCCACCAGCACGGTGCAGCAGCCGCACTGGCCCTGCGGGCTGCACCCGTCCTTGGCCGAGCGCACGCCCAGCCGCTCCCGCAGGACGGCCAGCAGGCTCGACCCGTCGTCGGGCACCTCGACGTCGCGCCCGTCGAGGCGGAACGCGAGCGCCGGCCGGTCGGCCGGTTGCGCCGCGGTCGGGTCCGGGACGTGCGGGTCGGTCACGCGGTGAGGATAGGTGCGCCGGGCCGCCGGTCCCGATGCCGGGGCGCCGGCCGGTGGCCGTCGCGGCCAAGGACTCGAGCGGATAGGTCACGCCGGCGCGTGTCACCGTGCTGCGCTGCCGGACGGCCGAGCTGTGGAGCTGGTGCTTCCACGCCAAATCCCCACGCGTAGGCCGCGGCGAGCTCCCTGTTCGCTCGGCCTCTAAGGACTCGAGAGGATAGGTCACGCCGGCGCGTGTCACCGTGCTGCGCTGCCGGACGGCCGAGCTGTGGAGCTGGTGCTTCCACGCCAGATCCCCACGCGTAGGCCGTGGCGAGCTCCCTGTCCGCTCGGCCTCTAAGCGTCGCCGATGGCGTAGAACCGGCCGCCGCGGGCGCCGACGAACAGCCGGCCGTGCCACAGGGCGGGCGTCGACTCGATGCAGCCCTCCAGCCTCACCGTCCACAGCTTGGGTGGCGTGACGGTCGTGTCGGACACGTCGTAGGCGTTGAGGTTGCCCTCGCAGTCACCCTGGATCAGCACGTCGTCGACGATCACCGCCGACTGCCAGGTGGGCGGGGGCAGGGCGAACTGCCAGCGCACCGCCCCGGTGGCCCGGTCGAGCGCGTACACCGTGCCGCCGTCGGAGGCGGCGATCACCACATCGTCGTGCAGGGCGGGCGTGGCCCAGAAGCCCCGCGGGTCCTTCAGCGACCAGACCAGCGGGTCGTCGGGCCGGCGGGGGTCGAGCTTGACGAGCTGCCCGACCTCGGCCGACCGGGCGTTGCCCCGCTCGTTCTCCACGCCCACGTACAGGAAGCCCTCGTCGTCGATCACGACCGACGCGTCGGTGTCGTCGCCGGTCCAGAAGCGGAACACCCGCGAGGGGGCCACGCCGGACGGCAGTCCCGACACGTCCCAGCCCTGCACCAGCCCTCCCGAGTTGGCGAAGTACACGACGCCCTCGTGGTAGGCGACCGAGTTCTCGATCGAGACGTCGTTCGCGTCGACCTCCAACGCCGCGGTGAGCTCGTCGTCCCAGCCGGGCGTGTTGAACACCAGCTCCGGATCGACCTGCACCAGCCCGCCGGCATCGGTCGACCGGTTGAGCTTCACGACGTGGAACTGGGAGTTCTCGCCGCCCTCGTACAGGTAGTCGTCGATGACGAGGGGCGATCCGTCCCAGTCGTCGTTCCACCTGGTGGGGGAGACGGCCCCGGCGTCGAGCGACCACAGCTCGGTCGGGGTGGGCCGGTCGAACGCGATGACGTGGAGCTTGTTGTCGCGGCTGCCGGAGTAGATGAGCGGCATCCCGTCGGGGTCGACGCTGACCGACCCCTTGATGATGTCGCCGGTCGGGAAGGGCGGGAGGATGTCCGCGCCGGTGTAGTAGTCCACGAAGTGGACCGCCCCGTCGTAGGCGCCGAACACGACCCAGGTGCGGCCGTCGCGATCGAACACCGCGGGCTGGCCCGTCCAGCCGCTGCCGCACCAGGTCTTGGTCTCCTCGCCGACCGTCGACTCCGAGCACATGCCGCCCGACCTGCCGGGATAGCTCCACAGCACCTTGGGGTTGGTCGGCACCGGCCCCTCGCCGTAGTAGCTGCGGGTGGGGCTGCCCCGGAACGTGAGCAGGCCGGGGAGGTCGAAGCCCGACCCGACGACGGGCGCCTCGGTGGTCGGCGGCGCCGCGGCGAGGCTCGGCTGGGTCGTGGTGGGGGCCGGGGCGGGGGCAGCGATCTCGGGCTCGTCGTTCCCGGTGAGGACCGCGCTCGCGCCCACGGCGGACAAGGCCACGAGCAGGGCGGCCGCGAGCAGGACGACGAGCCGCCGCCGGTCGTGGCGCG
>DASSGC010000495.1:0-2700 GCA_035693765.1 Acidimicrobiales bacterium | reverse complement strand
GCTCTGCCAGCGGGTCCGGGTCGCGCTCTGCCACCGGCGCCGGGTCGCGCTCTGCCACCGGCGCGGGGTCGCGTTCTGCCACCGGCGCGGGGTCGCGCTCTGCCACCGGCGCGGGGTCGCGCTCTGCCAGCGGGTCCGGCCGCCGGTCACCGGCGCCGCCCGCGACCCGCTCGCCGGCGCGCCGACCGGGGCGACCGGCGGCCCGGACGCCCACCCGGGCCGCGCCCCGGACCCGCCGGACGGGCGGGAGCGGCCCGGAGCGTGACCGGGCGCGGTCCGGCGCGCCGCGCCGCCCGTCGGACGGGCGGGCCCGCAACGGCACCGGTGGCGGGCGCGGTGGGCGGGCCACCCGGCGCGGCGACCCCCGGTCCCGCTCGCTCGGCCTGCTCGTCGGGCTGATCCTCCTGTTCGTGGCCGTCGTGATCCGGCTGACCTACGTGCAGGTCCTCGGCGCCGACCGCTACGTCGCCTACGGACGCGACCAGCGCATCGAGCCCATCGAGCTGGCCGGCGGCCGGGGCTCGATCTTCGACCGCAACGGCAACGACCTCGCCATCTCCATCCCCCAGACGACCGTCGCCGCCGACCCGAGCGTCATCGCCGACCCGGCCGCCGCGGCGCGGGCCCTCGCGCCCGCCCTCGGGCTCGACCAGGCCGAGGTGCTGGCCCGCCTCGGCGAGGACAGCCGCTTCGTCTACCTGGCCCGGCAGGTCGACGACGACGTGGCCGAGCGGGTCCGGCGGCTCGACGTCGACGGCGTGCTGCTGTTCGAGGAGCAGAAGCGGTTCAACCCGGCCGGCGACCTCGCCCACTCGCTCATCGGCCAGGTCGGCATCGACCACACCGGGCTCTCGGGCATCGAGGACACCTTCGACGACGAGCTGACGGGGCGACCCGGCCGGCTGGTGGTCGAGCGCGACCTGAACGGCCGGACGATCCCGGCCGGGCGCCACCAGGTCGACCCCGCCGTGCCCGGCGACGACCTGCTGCTGACCATCGACAGCGGGCTCCAGTACCAGGTGGAGAACATCCTCGCCGTCCAGGTGGCCGCGGCGGGGGCCCAGGGCGGATCGGCGATCGTCAGCGATCCCGAGACCGGGGAGGTCCTGAGCCTCGCCAACGTGGCGCTCGACCCCGCCACCGGGGTGGTCGGCAACACGGCCAACGACGTGGCCATCACCGCCAACTACGAGCCCGGCTCGGTGAACAAGATGATCACGCTGGCGGCCGCGCTCGAGGAGGGCGTGGTCACGCCCGACCAGGTCATCCAGGTCCCGAGCCAGCTCCAGGTGGCCGACCACACCTACGCCGACAGCCACTCGGGCGACCTCACCGTCACCCAGGTGCTGGCCAAGTCGTCCAACGTCGGCACCATCAAGATCGCCCAGCAGGTCGGGAAGGAGCGGCTGGACGAGTACCTTCGTCGCTTCGGGTTCGGCCGGTCGACCGGGCTCGGGCTGCCGCACGAGGAGAACGGTGCGCTGCCCGACCCCGACGACTGGTCGGGCACCTCGATCGGCTCGATCCCCATCGGCCAGGGGATCTCCGTCACCGCCATGCAGATGCTCTACGCCTACAACGTCATCGCCAACGACGGCGTGTACCTGCCGCCCCGGCTGGTCCGCGCCACCGTGGACGAGAAGGGCGAGCGCCACGACGCGTCCCCCGGCCAGGGCCGCCGGGTCGTGTCGCCGACCACGGCCGCCCAGATGCGCGCGATGCTCACCGAGGTGATCTCCAGCGGCACCGGCCAAGCGGCCGCCATCGAGGGCTACGACGCCGCCGGCAAGACCGGCACGGCCCGCAAGCCCCAGCCGGGCGGCACCTACCGCGACGAGGCGGGGAGCTACCACTACATCTCGACCTTCGCCGGCTTCGTCCCCGCCGACGACCCCAAGCTGTCGATCATCGTCGTCATCGACGAGCCGCCACCCACCGCGGCCTACGCCAGCACCGTGGCCGCGCCGGCCTTCGCCGAGATCGGCCGCCACGCCCTCCGCCTCGTCGGCGTCGCCCCGGCCGCCCCCCGCGCGCAGGCTCCGCTGGCGGTCGACCCGGCCTCGACCCCGGTGCGGGCGCAGCCGGCCGCGCCCCCCACCACGGTGCCGCCCACCACGGTGCCGCCGCCGACGGTGCCCGGTACGCCGCCGCCCGGCGCGGCGCCCACCGGCGCGACCGCTCCCGGCGAGCCGGCGACCGGCGACGGGGTCACCCCGCCGCCGCCCGACCCGGCCGCCCTGCCGCCACCCGTGGGGTTCTGAGGGTGCGCCTGACCGAGCTGGTGGCGGCCGTCCGGGAGGTCCCGGTCGAGGTGGCCGGCGCGCCGTGCGATCCCTACATCCGCGATCCCGACATCCGCGACCCCGACATCGGCGCCGTCGTCCACGACACCGGGGCGGTGGCCGGCGGCGCGCTGTTCTGCTGCGTGCGGGGCAGCCGGACCGACGGCCACGACCTGGCGCCCGCGGCGGTGGCCGGCGGCGCCGCCGCGCTCCTGGTCGATCACGTCCTGCCCCTCGACGTGCCGCAGGTCGTGGCGCGCGACGTGCGGGCGGCGATGGGCCCGGTGGCCGCCGCCTTCTGGGGCCACCCGTCCCGGGACCTGGCGGTGGTGGGCGTGACCGGCACGGCCGGCAAGACGACGATGACCCACCTGCTGGCGGCGGTCCTCACCGCCGCCGGCCGGCCCTGCTCGGTCAT
>DASSGC010000494.1:0-3316 GCA_035693765.1 Acidimicrobiales bacterium | reverse complement strand
TAGGCGCGGCCCGGCTCGGAGCGGCCCGACGAGGCACTGCGGTGCGCGCGTGTGCTGCTACGGTGCGCTTATGCCGAGCGTCGCCGAGCGGGCCCGCCAGTGGTGGACGGCGCGGCGCTGCTGCCCGCCGCCACCCCGGGTCACCGGGGTGGAAGCCCACGCCGGTGGCGGCAGCGGTGAGGTCGTCGTCACGTGGGATCCGCTGCCGGCGTCCGCCGGCGTCTCCTTCTACCGGGTCTACGAGGGCAAGGGCCCAGGGCTGTGGTGGCACCTCGCCGTGGTCACCGACGCCGCGCTCGGCCAGATCGAGCCCGGCCGCCTCGGCATCGTCGACGCCGCGGACTTCTGGCCGTGGCCCAGCGCCGGCACCGGCGGGGGCTCGCGCTGCTACGTGGTCACGGCGGTCTCCACCGGCGGGCTGGAGGGCCCCCTGTCCGCCGAGGCGTGCGGCTCACCGCCCTGAGGGCCAGGTCGGGGGGCGCGCCGCGGCGTCGGGCGGTAGACACGTCGGGCATGACGACCATCGAGCGCACCTCGCCGCGGCCCGGCGTGACCCTCCTGACGCTGAACCGCCCCGAGCGCCTCAACGCCATGTCCCACGAGCTGGTGCAGGACCTGCACGACGCGCTCGACGACCTGGCCGCCGACCGGGACACCCGGGTCGTGGTGCTCACCGGCGCGGGGCGCGGCTTCTGCTCCGGCCTCGACCTGCGGGGCGCCGGTCGGGCGCCCGGGACCGAGGGGCTGCACGGGGTGCCGGCCGGCATGCGGTCGCAGCAGCACATCGCCTCGCTGGTACCGAAGATGCGGGCGCTGCCCCAGCCGATCATCGCCGCCGTCAACGGCCCGGCCGCGGGCGGCGGGCTGGCGCTCGCCCTCGCCAGCGACGTGCGCCTGGCCGCGCCGGCCGCCCGGTTCAACGTCGCCTTCGTCCGCATCGGGCTGTCGGGCTGCGACATCGGCGTGAGCTGGCTGCTGCCCCGGCTCATCGGCGCCTCGCGGGCGTTCGAGCTGCTGCTCACCGGGCGGATCATCGACGCCGCCGAGGCCGACCGGCTGGGGCTCGTGTCCCGCGTCGTCGACGACCGGCCGGTGCTCGACGCGGCGCTCGACGTGGCCGGCGAGATCCTGGCCAACAGCCCCACCGGCGTGTGGATGACCAAGGAGGTCATGTGGAGCCAGCTCGAGGTCGGCAGCCTCCAGGCCGGCATCGACCTCGAGAACCGCACCCAGATCATGACGTCCATGACCGACGACATGGCCGAGGCCGTCCGGGCCTTCGCCGAGAAGCGACCGCCGCGCTTCACCGGCGGCTGACACCGGACTACCGCGTCGCCGGCCGACCTGGGAAGATGAGCGATCGCTGACAACCGCCTCTCCCCAGCCGACGAGCCGTTCCCCCCGGTCGAGCGCCTGCGCCCCGGCCTCACGTCGGTGCCCGTGCCCCTGCCGAACTCGTCGCTGCGCTACGTGTTCGTCTACGTCTTCGAGACCGACCGGGGTGTCTACCTCGTCGACGCCGGCTGGAACACCGACGAGGCCTACGCCGCGCTGGACGCCGGGCTGGCCACCGCCGGCTACACGATGGCCGACGTCCGGGGCGTGCTCGTCACCCACGTGCACCCCGACCACTACGGCCTCGCCGGGCGCATCCGCGAGGCGTCCGGCGCCTGGATCTCGCTGCACCCGGCCGACGCCGCCCTGATCCGCGACCGCTACGTCGAGCCGACCGACCTGCTCGAGCGGGTGGGGGCCATGCTCCGCCGCATGGGGGCGCCGCCCGACGAGGTGACCACGCTGCAGAACGCCGCCATGCCGGTGCGCCCGCTCGTGGACCCCGTGCTGCCGGACGTCCTGCTGGACGACGGCGAGCGGCCCGACGTCCCGGGCTGGGACCTGTCGGCCATCTGGACGCCGGGCCACACGCCGGGGCACCTGTGCTTCTGGGAGCCGGGGCACGAGCTGCTGCTCACCGGCGACCACGTGCTGCCCCGCATCACGCCCAACATCTCGTTCCACCCCCAGGCGGGCGACGACCCGCTGGGCGACTTCCTGCGGGCGCTCGACAAGCTCGACGCGTACGAGCCGGTGGAGGTGCTCCCCGCCCACGAGCACCGCTTCGTCGGCCTGCACCGCCGGATCGACGAGCTGCGCCGGCACCACGTCGAGCGGTTCCGCGAGGTGCTCGTCGCCATCCGCCACGGCCGCACGACCGCCTGGGACATCGCCGCCCGGATGTCGTGGTCGCGGCCGTGGGACGAGATCGAGGGGTTCATGCGCCGGGCGGCGGTGGGCGAGGCGCTGGCCCACCTGCGGGCGCTGGAGCACCGGGGGGCGGTGGTCGAGGTGGTCGGCGAGCCGTCACACTGGGAGCTGACCGACGCCGCGGCAGGGGTCGCGGGCTGACGCGAGGGGGCCACCATGATCCCGAGGGCACCGTTCGGGCGGACCGGCCATGACAGCAGTCGCGTCGTCTTCGGCGCCGCCGGCCTGGCCTCGATGCGCCAGGACCGGGCCGACGAGGTGCTGGCCGGGCTGCTGCGCCACGGGGTCAACCACATCGACACGGCCGCCGGCTACGGCGACTCCGAGCTGCGCATCGGGCCGTGGATGGCCGGTCACCGGGGCGACTTCTTCCTCGCCACCAAGACCGACCGGCGCACGGGCGACGGGGCGCGGGCCGAGCTGGAGCGGTCGCTGGAGCGGCTGCAGGTCGACCAGGTCGACCTGATCCAGCTCCACAACCTGGTCGAGCCGGACGAGTGGGAGGTGGCCCACGGGCCGGGCGGCGCGGTCGAGGCGCTGGCCCGGGCGCGGGACGAGGGCCTGGTCCGGTTCGTCGGGGTCACGGGCCACGGGACCCGGATCGCCCGCATGCACCTGCGCAGCCTGGAGCGCTTCCCCTTCGACTCGGTGCTGCTGCCCTACAGCTACGTGGCGCTGACCGACGACGCCTACCGGCGCGACGTCGAGGAGCTGCTGGCGGTGTGCGGAGCGCAGGGCGTGGCCGTGCAGACCATCAAGGCCGTGGCCCGCCGTCGCTGGCGACCCGGCCACGACGGCCGGATGTTCTCCTGGTACGAGCCGCTGACCGACGACGCCGTGCTCGGCCGGGCGGTGCGGTGGGTGCTGGGCAGCGCGCCGGTGTTCCTCAACACGACCAGCGACGCGGGCGTGATGGCCCGCGTGCTCGAGGTCGCCGAGGGCGACCTGACGCCGCCGCCCGACGCAGAGATGGCGGCCGACGTCGCAGCCCTGGAGATGGCCCCGCTGTTCGACGGCGGCGCGCTGGAGCGCATCTGATCACCAGGTCGGC
>DASSGC010000493.1:0-7322 GCA_035693765.1 Acidimicrobiales bacterium | reverse complement strand
TCGAACGCCGTGGTGGTCAGCGTGATCGGCTCGCCCTCGGGGTCCCCGCCCGTGACCGACCCGGCGCCGTAGTCGACCGTGACGGCCGCCGGCGCCTCGATGGCGCCGGCCATGAGCCCGGCCAGGTGCACGACCGACGGGTCGTCCCGGAACCCGGGCCGTCCGAGGGCGTGCCGGATGTCGTGCTCGTGCGAGACGGCATCGATCGCCGCCGGCCAGACGCTCAGGCCGCTGACGACGTCCTCGAACGCCGGGGCGGCGGCGGCCCACGTGGCCAGCAGGGTCTCGGGGGCCACGCCGCGCCGGGCCGCGACCTGGGCTGCGGTCTGCTCGTCGGTGGGGATGCCGGTGAGCCGGCCCGCCAGGGCGTCCTCCACGGTGCCCACCAGATGGGCCAGCACGTCGCGCACCGACCAGCCGGGGCACGCCGCCACCGGGCGGTCGAGGTCGGCGGTGGCGGTGTCCCCGAGCAGCGCGGTCAACCGTTCCCGGCTCCGCCGGTAGTGGTGGCCCACGGTTCCGGTCGCGTCCATCCGGTCACCGTAGGCCGCGGCCGGTGGCCGGGTCAGGCCCGACCGGTCAGGCGCCCGCGACCACCAGCCCGAGCCCGCGGGCGTCCTGGGCACGGCGGACGTCGAACGCGAGGACCGGCAGCCCGAACCCCAACCGGGTGCGGGGCCCAGGTGCAGCGTCGCTCCGGGGCGGCTCCTCCGCCCGGTCGGAGTCGGGCTCCTCGACGTACCGCTCGAGGAGCGCGCTCGTGTCGACGGAGAGCGTCACTCCCCGCGATCCTCGGCCATGGCGCGGAGGGTGGTCACATCACCTCATCATGTGACCACATCATGTGACCACGGGCGGGCACTAGCCCGTCGTGGGCGGCCGCGTGCTCTGCAGCCCCGTGCTCTGCGGCCCCGTGCTGGGCGGTTGCGTGCTGGGCGGTTGCGTGCTCGGCGCCGTCGTGGGCGGTGCGGTGGTGGGCGGCGCCGTCGACGGCGGCGCCGTGGCCGGCGTGGTCGGCGGTGCCGTCGTGGGCGTCGTGGGCGGTGCGGTGGTGGTGGGCGGCGCCGTCGGCGGCGGCGCCTGGCGATCGGTCGTCGACGGCGCCGTGCTGGTCGTGGTCGACGACGACGTCGTCGTGGGTGCGTCGTCCCCCTCGTCGTCCCCGCCGGTGACCAGGAGGTAGGCCCCGAACGCCAGGAGCGCCACGATCGCCGCCACGAGCACCGCGATCAGGGCCTGCCGGCGACGGTTCGGCCGCGCGGCGACCGGCGGACCGGCCGGCGGCGCCGCGGCCCCGGGGTAGCCGGTGAGGGCCGGGGGCGGCGGGACATCGAACACGGACGGGCCGGGCTGGACGGCGGTCGCCTCGGCGACGCCACCGATCGGCTCGGTGACCTCCCCGCCCTGCCCGGCGGCTTCCGGTGCGACGGTGGTGGTGTCCAGCTCGGGCCCGGGGGCGGCCTGCGTGGCCTCGGGATCGAACGGCGATGCGGGCTGCGTGGCCTCGGGATCGAACCCCGGCGCCGCCACGGCGTGCGTGGCCTCCGGATCGACCGGCCGCGCAGGCGGCGTCACGTCGGGATCGACCGCGTGGGGCTCGGGGAAGAAGCCCGGCGCGGGCACCGGCGGCGCGGCGGCCTCGACCGCAGGCGCCGCGGCCCCGACCTCGGGTACGGGCTCCCCGCCGCGGGGCTCATCACCAGCCTCCTCGACCGGCCCGCCGGGCCCGGGCTCACGTGCAGGCTCCACCCCGGGCTCGCCGGCGTCGGGCTCCGCCGCAGCCCCCGCCTCGGGCCCTCGCTCCCCCACGCGGTCGCCGGCGTCGGGCTCCCCCTCCGCCCCAGGCTCGCCGGCGCCCGCGTCCGCCGTGGGCCCGGACTGCGGCCCGGGCCCCGGGGCGGCCTCGGGGAAGAACCCCGCGGCCGGCACCGGCGGCGCGGCCTGCGGCTCGGCCGGCGGCGGCCCGGCCTCGTCGGCGTCACGTGCCGGCGTGGCGTCGGGCTCGGGTGCGGAGCGGGGGTCGGGTCCGTCGCCGGGCTCGGGCATACCGCCAGGATTCCACTTCCCGGCACCATCGAGACACGGCTCCACCGGCGACGGTGACGGCCGCCCGGCGGTGCCGATCGCGACCGCACGGTCGCGGCCCGGGAAACGGTCGACCGGGCCCGGCCGGCGCCCGGCGCACTAGACAGTCGCCCATGTCCGAGAGCCGCGCCGCCTATGCCGACCTGCTCGCCACCCTCGGCGAGGTGGGCGACCGCTACGCCGGGGCCGAGTGGGGGCTGACCGACGCCGGCGACGTGGCCGAGGGCCTCCGGGTCGTGCTCCACCACCTCGGCACCGGCATCGAGACCCAGCTCGAGGACGACGCCGCCCGGCCGGCCTTCCGCGCCATCGTCACCCCGTGGCGCAAGGCGCTGGGCGACAACGCCGACGCCCGCTACCACGACGCGAAGGTCGACCCCGCCGGGACCTACCGGGTGCGGGGGCGCACCGGCGGCGCCGTCTACGTCTCGTTCACGGTCGAGGCCGGCGCCGAGGACGGCGCGTTCCCGTCCGGCACGGTCGGCGTCCTCAACGACACGGGGTTCGGCGTCGACGCCGACGACGGCCGCTTCGAGATCACCGTCGGCGGACCGGCGCGCGACCACGCCTGGCTGCCGCTCGCGCCCGACGCCTCGCGCCTGACCGTCCGCCACTACTGGGAGGGCGCCGGCTCGCCGTGGGCACCGCCGGTCGCCGACCTGGGCCTCACCATCGACCTGGTCGACGGCGACGTGCCGCCCGGCCCACCGGCCCCGACCGACGCCTCCGTCGCCGCGTCGCTCCGGCGGATGGCGACCTACGTCCGCACGCGCACCCTCGACGCCATCGCCAGGCCGGGTGAGGGCGAGGCGCCGGCGTTCGTGTCACGCGAGCCCCACGTGTTCCCGCCGCCGGTGCCGCCCGGCGCCCACGCGCTCGCCGCGGCGGACGCCGCCTACAGCATGGCGCCCTACCTGCTGGGTCCCGACGACGCCCTGGTCATGCGGGCTGCGTGGCCCGACTGCCGGTGCGCCAACGTGTCGCTGTGGAACCGCCAGCTGCAGACGTTCGACTACCTGCGCCACCCCGTGAGCCTGAACCGCGCCCAGGCCCCGGCCGGGCCCGACGGCACCGTCACGATGGTCATCGCCCACCGTGACCCCGGCGTGCCCCACTGGCTGTCCACCGAGGGCCGGCCCTTCGGGCTGGTGTTCTGGCGGTTCATGCTGCCCGAGGGCCCGATCGCGACCCCCACCGCCGAGGTCGTGCCCGTCGACTCGCTGCGCTGAGGACGCCCCGCGGCGAGGTCACGCCGGGGGCACACCACCGAGCCGCCGTGCCGGGCGACCGGGTCGCTCGTCCCCGCCACGTCCCCAGGCGCCGGCCGTGGCGGGCGGCCCGTCACCCGGCCGTCGCCGCCATCAGTCCTCGGGCTGCACGCCGAACCGATCCATGTAGGCCGCCAGGTCGCGCCGCAGCCGGCCGGCGTCGAAGCCCCAGTCCGCGGCCGTGTAGCGGTGCGTGCCGTGCTTGCCGCGGGGCTTCGCCTCCAGGTAGTCGACGATCGCGTGGCGGTGCCCGTCCGTCAGCTTGCGCCCGATCGCGTCGTAGGCCCCCGCGATGGCCGCCACCGGGTCGTCCATCAGGTCGGTGAACCGGACGTCGCCGTACACGCCGGGCAGCGTCCCGTCCGCCCGCCGCCGGGCCACCGTGGTGAGGGCATCGGCGAACACGGCACCGATCAGCGCCGCGAGTCCGTCGAGGTCGACCCGGTCGGTGCGGAGCCACTGGACCATCGCCGTGGTGCTGACCGTCGACGGCATCGTGCGGGCCGGGTCACGGTGGGTCAGGATCACGCAGGCGTCCGGGTAGGCCGCCAGCAGGTCGTCGAGCATCATCAGGTAGCCAGGTGTCTTGAGCAGCCAGCGGCGGGGCGGCCGGCCGTGCTGCACCGCCTGCAGCAACGCCCGGTGGAACGCCAGGTCCGCCGCCACGTCGGGCGCCCAGTCACCCAGGTCGGGCAGGACCATGGTCCAGTGGTTGCCCGCGAAGGAGGGTGCGCAGATCGTGATGCACTCGACCGGCAGGTCGCTCCGCAGCTCGTGGATCGCGGCGAACTCGGGCTGGACGTCGGCCCACAGCTCCTGCTCGGCCTCGGTCATGGCCCGGCGCAGCTCCTCGTCCACGCCTGCGGGGGGCACCGGGTGGAGGACCTCGGTCGCCACCGGCGTCCGCACGCCAGGGTCGAGCCCCAGCAGCTCGAACAGGATGGTGGTACCCGACCGGGCGGGTCCCGTGACGACGATCGGCGCGTCGATGACCTGCTCGGCCACGGCCGGCACCCGTCGCCGCTGGTCGCCCAGCAGGAACCGGGTGCGCAGGCTCCGCGCCAGCTCCTCCCGGGTGAGCAGCCGGCCGACCACGTGCAGGTCGCCGGCGTCGATGGCGGCGACGAGCGCCCGGAAGCGTCCCTCCCAGTCGCCGTCGCCCAGGTCGCCGGGCTCGGTGACCCCGGTCGACGCCCGGGCGTCGTCGAGGAGCGCGCCCGCGTCGAGGGGCACCATCCGCCGGGCGCCGCCGGCCGCCGGTCCCATGGCGTTGACCCGCCGCACCCAGTCCGGCCGCCGGTAGCGGTCCGCCATCGGTGTCAGTCCCATCGTCCCCCCTGGCCTGGCCGATCCGGGGCCAGGCGTGACCGGAGTCAACCACCGCCACCGCCCGCGGGGCGAGTCCTCGCCCGCCACACTGTCCCCGTGGACGCGGAAGACGTACGGCTCGCCGTGTACGCCGGCTTCGCCGGCAGCGGCCGAGCGCCCTCGGTGGACGAGCTGACCCGGGCCCTGCGCGGTTCCCCGGAGCACGTGCGGCGGGCGCTCGCCGCACTCGCCGCCGACCGGCACCTCGTCCTCGACCCCGGCGGCGAGCGGGTCGTGATGGCCCACCCGTTCTCGTCGGTGCCGCTCGGCTTCTCGGTCATGGGCGCCCGCACCCTGTGGTGGGGCGGGTGCGCCTGGGACTCGTTCTCCCTGGTGCACCTGCTCCCCGGCGAGGACGAGGTGCTGGTGGCGACGACGTGCCCGGCCTGCTCGACCCCCCACGCCTGGCGGGTGACCGCGGCGGCGCCGCCGCCCGGCGACCAGGTGGCGCACTTCCTCGTGCCCGTCGCCCACATGTGGGACGACGTGGTCCACACGTGCGGACACCAGCGCCTGTTCTGCGACGCCCGGTGCGTGGCGACGTGGCTCGACCGGACCGGGCACGAGCAGGGCTACGTGATGGATCTGGCCACCCTGTGGCGGCTCGCCGCCCACTGGTACGACGGCCGCCTCGACCGGGGCTACGCGCGCCGCGAGCCCGAGGCCGCCGAGGACTACTTCGCGTCGGTCGGGCTCGACGGCCCGTTCTGGGGACTCTGACCGCCCCCACCGCCCCCGCCGCGGCCATCGCCGTTCCCGGCGTTCTGGCGCCCCCGACGCGCGCACGGCGTACGACACCGCCGCCAGTTCGGCGCCACCACCGGCCGCAAGCCGCCCCGCCGCCGCCGTTCTGGCGTCTCTCCGCGCTCCCGGCGTACGGGATCGCCGCCAGTTCGGCGAGCCCGCCGGCCCCGCCTCCCGCCGCCGCCGTTCTGGCGTCTCTCCGCGCTCCCGGCGTACGGGATCGCCGCCAGTTCGGCGAGCCCGCCGGCCGTGACCGGGGCGCAGCGGCGCCCGCCGGCCGATGCTACGTGGCGGCGTCGATGACCAGGCCCTCGCCGACCACCCGCACCCGCGCCAGGTACAGGTAGCGGCTGGCGGGATAGCCGACGTTCGGCTCGGAGAAGGCGTGGAACGCGGCCCACAGGGCCCCGTCCCGGTCGCGGAACACCTCGACGCCGCCCGGTCCCGCCAGGTGGGTGCCGCTCGACAGGATGCGGCCGTCGGCCGGCTTGCTGCACGGCCCGGCGGGCCCCGCACAGGTGGCGAACGCCGTCGTGTAGCGCCGCGAGTTCCAGTCGGCCGCCGCGTACACGAGGTAGTAGGCGTTCCCCTGCCGCACCAGGGACGGCGCCTCCACCACGCCCCGCTCGAAGGACCGGTCCGCCGACACCAGCGCGTGCGCCTCCCCCGTGAGCGCCAGACCGTCGGCCGTCAGCTCCTGCGACCAGATGGTCTGGGGCGGACCGCCCGTCCCCTCGGCCTTCCACAGCAGGTAGGCCCGGCCGTCGGCGTCGACGAAGGGGCTGGGGTCGATCGACCCGCCGAGCTCGCGCTGGCACACCAGCGGTCCGATCGAGTCGTCGCGGAACGGGCCGGTCGGCTTGGTCGCCACGGCCCGCGAGATGCACTGACGCTGCGAGGCCGCCTCGCGCACCGTGTAGTAGACGACGTAGCCGCCGCCGCGGGCCAGGACCGCGGGCGCCCAGGTGGCGCCCGGTGACGCCCAGGCGGGCAGCGTCGGGAGGGCGTTGCCGACCAGCTCCCAGGTCACGAGGTCGGTCGAGCGGATGACCTGGACGTCGCCCGCACCGGCATTGGTCGAGTAGCCGTAGTAGGCGTCCGGTGCCGTGAGCACGAACGGGTCGGCGAAGTCGTAGGGGAACCGGGCGCCGGTGGCGAAGGCCAGCGTCCGGCTGCACGCGCCGGCGGAGGAGCGCAGGGCGTCGGCCGACGCCTGGTCGTCGCCACTCCGGTTGGCGTCGACCGCGGCGGAGACGCCGCCGAAGCAGGTCAGCGCATCGGCCGAGTTGGCGGCGACGAGCATCTGGGCCGTGGCGACCTCGGCCTGCTCGGCTTCGACGGCGGCGATCTCGAGCTGGATGTTGGCGGCCATCGCCTCGAACCACGCGCGGTCGGCGACCGCCAGGTCGATGCTGGCCTGCACCTGCTCGATGCTCGCCTGAACCAGCGACTCCCGCCGCGTGGCGTTGGCCAGGTCGTCCTCCCGCGCCGCGAGGTCGGCGCGGGTCGCCGCCAACCGGTCACGCGTGTCGGCGAGGCGCACCTTGGCCGACAGCCACCCGGCGCCCGCGAGCGTGATCACCACCACGACGACGACGGCGAGTGCGAGCCTGCGGAGCCGCGCCGCACGGCGCGGCCGGACGGGCGCGCCTGGCTCCGCCCCGCCCTGGGGCCCGGCGCCGCCGCCGCGTGCGGCGCCGGCAGCGAGGTCCGGCCCGGCATCGGCCGTGGCATCCACCACCTCGGCCCCGGGCTCGGCCGCGGCAGCCCCGGACCCGGACCCGGTCGCCGCTACGGACGCGGCCGCGGCCCCGGCATCGCCGATCTCGGCCCTGACCCCGGTCACCGCCTCGGCCC
>DASSGC010000492.1:0-16737 GCA_035693765.1 Acidimicrobiales bacterium | reverse complement strand
TGGGCCGCGGGTGACCGGAGGCACGGCGGCCGTCTCGTGCGAGCGACGGGGGCGCCAGTAGCCTCGCCTCAGGGCCCCCGATCGGCACGACGTCCTCGTGATCGGCGGCGGCCCCGCCGGCAGTGCCGCCGGGTTCTGGCTGGCGAAGGCCGGCCACGACGTCTGCGTGCTGGAGCGCAAGGCCTTCCCCCGCGACAAGACCTGCGGCGACGGCCTGACCCCCCGGGCGGTCCACCAGCTACGCGACATGGGCCTCGAACCCGCCATCGCCGCCCACCACCACCGCCACGACGGCCTCCGCGCGGTGGCCCACGGGATCACCCTCGAGCTGCCGTGGCCCGAGCACCCCGTGTTCCCGAGCTACGGCTACGTCGTCCGGCGCCGCGACCTCGACCAGATGGTGGCCGACCAGGCCGCCGGCGCCGGCGCCACCGTCCGGAGCCAGACCGAGGCCGTGCGGCCCCTGGTCCGGGACGGCCTCGTCACCGGGGCACTGGTCAAGGACAAGGCGAGCGGCACCACCCGCGAGGTCCACGCCCGCTACGTGATCGTGGCGGACGGGTCGCTGTCGCGGTTCGGTCGGGCGCTGGGCACCAGCCGCAACAAGGCCTACCCCCAGGGCATCGCCATCCGCGGGTACTTCGAGAGCCCGATCTCGACCGATCCGTGGATCGAGTCGTGCCTCGACGTGCACGACCGCGAGGGGCGCAGCATGCCGGGCTACGGCTGGATCTTCCCGCTGGGCGACGGGACCATCAACGTGGGCATCGGTCTCCTGTCGACGTTCAAGGGCTACAAGGACGTCAACACCAGCCACCTCATGACCGAGTGGGCCGCCACGGCCCCCGCGCGGTGGGGCATCGATCCCGACGCCCTGCTCGCCCCGGCGACCGGTGGCCGGCTGCCGATGGCCGGGTCGATCAACCCCAAGGTGGGGCCCAACTGGGTGCTGGTGGGCGATGCCGCCGGGTCGATCAACCCATTCAACGGCGAGGGCATCGACTACGCCTACGAGACCGCCCGCATGGCGGCCGACCTCGTGGACGAGGCCCTGATCACCGGCACCGCCCTGCCGCTGCAGCGCTACACGGCGCTGCTCGACGACGAGTACGGCCTCTACTTCAAGGTGGCCCGCCACTTCGCCAAGATCATCGGCCAGCCCGCCCTCATGCGCGAGCTGACCCGGGTCGGGATGCGCTCGCACTCGCTCATGGAGTGGGTCCTGCGGATCATGGCCAACCTGCTGCGCGACGACGAGCTGGGCCCGGCCGAGGCGGCGTACCGGTCGGTGGCCCGCATCGCCCGCATGGTGCCCGACCGCGTGCCGGCCTGAGCGGCGGGCGGTCGGCCGCGGGACCGACCCGGGACCGGGCGGTCACGGCACCAGGCCGGACGGCGCGACGTCGACCGGGAAGGGCTCCTCGATCCGCACGCGGTCGGCGCCCTCGGCCGTCGCCACCTCGACGAACCGGCCGCCGGCCAGGCGCTCGACCCGCAGCGACGGCACCGCCGGGTCGACGAGCGGTTCCCCGTCGACGAGCTCATACCGCAGGCCGTCGGCGGGGAACTGCTGCACCTGGTCGTAGGTCAGGGGACCCACGGGAACCTGCGGCGGGCGGACGGCGATCGCTATGCCCGAAGGTCTAGGGACCGGTGTGACGGTCGACCGGCGCACCACCCGCCGGGCCGTCACTCCGCGGTGAGCGTGGCCTCCATCGAGGGATGGATCTCGCAGTGGAAGGGGTACTCGCCGGGCTCGGCGGGCACCTGGACCTCGATGGTCTCGCCGTCGCCCACCTCCTCGTCGAAGGCGCCGTCGTCGGCGGTGACCGTGTGCGCGCCGCCCGACGAGTTGACCACCTCGAGCGTGCCGCCCGCGGGAGCCGACACGTCGGTGAACTGGAACTCGGTGATCTCCAGCGTGGCATCCGCCGTGCCCGACCCGCCCTCCTCGGTGCCGCTGCCGCTTCCGCTCCCGCTGTCCTCGTCGTCGTCACCGCCGCCGCAGGCCGCGAGGCCCGCGGTCAGAGCGACGAGTGCGACCGCGGCGGCGAGCCGGGCCCACCGTGTGCACGCGTGGGTGTCTGTCATGTCTCCAGCCTCTCCCGGCCACCCGGCAAGCGAGTCAGCGCTCGGTGGGCGGAACCGTTGCTCCATCGTCGTCCGACGACCCCGCGACCGTAGCGCCGTCCGCACCAGCCGTGGGGACGTCCTCGCCGGCGTCCGGCTCCGGCTGCTCGGCCCGCTCGTCAGCGCCCGTCGCCGCCGCTTCCTCGTCAGCGCCCGTCGCCGCCGGAACCTCGTCAGCGCCCGTCGCCGCCGCTTCCTCGTCAACGCCCGTCGCCGCCGCTTCCTCGTCGGGCGCCGCCAGCTTGTCGGGCGCGACCGCGGGCTCGGCCTCGCCCGCCTCCGCCTCGGCCGACGCCGCGGCCGCGAGCGACGGCCTGACCTTGAGCAGGATCCACAGGCCCGCCGGGATCATCGCCAGGCACATCCACTGGGCGCCGGTCATGCCCGCCACGCGCTCGTCGTTCACCCGCAGCGAGTCGGTGAGCCAGCGCGCCACGCCGTAGTAGAGGACGAAGGTGCCGGTGATCGCCGCGGCCGGGAGGTCGGCGCCGCGCCGGCGGCGCAGCACCACGACCGACGCCAGCGGCACGAACAGCACCAGCAGGAACAGCAGCTCGTACAGCGAGGTGTTGTGGAACGTCGTGCCCGGGACCAGGGGCGTGTCACCGAGCGACGGCTCCCGCACGTCGCCGCCGTCGTACCGGGACGCCAGGAAGAAGTCGGACGTCCTCCCGAAGTGCTCGCCCACCGAGTAGCAGCCGATGCGGCCGATCGCGAGGCCGAGCGACAGGCCGAGCGCGTAGCCGTCGAGCACGTGCCAGCGCTGGAGGCGCGTCCACCGCCGGAAGAACGGCAGGCCCACGATCAGGGCGGCGACGAACCCGCCCGAGAACTGGATGCCGCCCTCCCAGATGGCGATGACGTCGATCGGGTTCTCGATCTGGTCCGTGTGGGTCGCCGCCCAGGTGAGCCGCGAGCCGATGATGCCGGCCAGCACCATGTAGGTGGCGACCCGGTAGGTCTCGTCCCGCGACACGCCGTAGCGCTCGGCGTAGGCGGCCGCGATCCACGATCCGAGGAGGACCCCGAGGGCGACCATCAGGCCGAACGTCCGGAGGTTCAGCGGCCCCAGGTCGACGGTGGGGAAGGTCGTGTACGGAATGGCTGCGATCACGGCCCCATCGTGGTCGACCGGGGGACCCCGTGCGAGCCGGCAGGCCAGAAAATCTGGGCCGCCCGCTCGCCTGTCCCTCCCCTATCCCTCCGCCAGCGGCTCGACCCACCCGCCGATGCCCGCCGCCAGGGCGTCGGCGCTCGCCGGTCCCCACGTCCCCTTGCGGTAGAGCTGCACCTCCGGCGGGTCGTCGAGCACCGGGGCGACGATGCGCCACTGCTGCTCGATGCCGTCGGCCCGGCCGAACCGCAGGTGGTCGCCCTCCATGGCGTCCTCCAGCAGGCGCTGGTAGGCCTCCTGGCGGTTGGGATAGAGGGTGCCGTAGGAGACCTCGAGGTCGACCGGCCGGCTGACCATGTCGTCGCCCGGCTTCTTGGCCTGGACCTGGAGCGTGACCCCGTCGTCGCGGCCGAGCCGGAAGCGCAGCCGGTTGGGCTGGGGCCGGGCCGACCCGGCCTTCGCGAAGAGCAGGCGCGGCGGGGCGGCGAAGGTGACGACCGCCTCGGTGGCCGACACCGGCAGGTGCTTGCCGGTGCGCACCAGCCAGGGCACGCCGGCCCAGCGCCACGACTCGATCTCCAGCTGGAGGGCGACGAAGGTCTCGACGTCGCTCCCGGGCTCGACGCCCGGCTCGTCGCTGTAGCCCCGGTACTGGCCCCGCACGACGCTGGCCGGGTCGATGGCCTTGACCTGGCGCCACAGCCGGACCTTCTCGTCGGCCAGGGCGTCCTCGTGCGCGGACACCGGCGGCTCCATGGCGAGCAGCGCCACCACCTGCAGCAGGTGGTTCTCGAACACGTCGCGCAGCGCGCCGACCGACTCGTAGAAGCGGCCCCGGCCCTCCACACCGAAGTCCTCGGCCAGTGTTATCTGGACGCTGGTGACGTAGTTGCGGTTCCACAAGGGCTCGAGCATCGAGTTGGCGAACCGGAACACCAGCAGGTCCTGCACCGACTCCTTGCCCAGGAAGTGGTCGATGCGGAACACCGCCTCCTCGGGGAACACGCGGTGGAGCACCTCGTTGAGCTCGGCCGCCGACGCGGGGTCGCGGCCGAACGGCTTCTCGACCACCACCCGGGCGCCCTTGCCGGTCAGCCCCGCCCGGGCCAGTCCCTGCACGACGTCGTCGAACATCGACGGCGGGATGGCCAGGTAGAACAGCGGATGGTCGACGCCCGTCAGCTTGGCGGCCAGCGTCTCGAAGGTCGACGACTCCCGGTAGTCGCCGCTCACGTAGCTGAGGCGGCCGGCGAGCTCCTTCCACACCGCCTCGTCGCTCCCCTCGTCGCAGTGCTCGACGATCGACTCGTGCGCCCGCTGGCGCAGCATGTCGTCGTCCCACTCCGACGAGGCGACGCCGATCACGGGGACGCCGGTCCACCCGTCGCGGGCCATGGCGTACACCGCCGGGAAGATCTTCTTGCGCGCCAGGTCGCCCGTCGCCCCGAACAGCACCAGCGCGTCGCTCTCCGGGCGCTTCACCGACGGCCTCCCTGCGCCGCGGCCGCCGCGGCGGCGTCGTCCGGCGGTGCCCCGACCGGCTGGTCGCCGGCCGACCGTTCGGACTCGGCCAGCACCGCGTGGCCGCCGAACTGGTTGCGCAGGGCGGCGATCGCCTTCATGGCCACGGAGTCCTCGTGCTGGGACACGAACCGGGCGAACAGGGCGGCGCTGATGACGGGGGTGGCGACGCCCCGTTCGACCGCCTCCTGCACGGTCCAGCGCCCCTCGCCCGAGTCGTGGGCGTAGCCGGCGATGCCGTCGAGGTCGGGCGTCTGCTGCAGCGCCCGCACCAGCAGGTCGAGCAGCCACGACCGCACCACCGACCCGTCGCGCCAGGCGTCGAGCGCGCCCTCGACGTCGATGCCGAGGCCCGACCGGGCGAGCAGCTCGTAGCCCTCGGCGTAGGCCTGCATGATCCCGTACTCGATGCCGTTGTGGACCATCTTGGTGAAGTGGCCGGTGCCGACCGGTCCTGCGTGGACGAAGCCGCCCGCCGGCGGCGTCAGGGCGTCGAACAGCGGCTGGGCCGTGGCCACGTGCTCGTCCCCGCCGCCGACCATCAGGCAGTACCCCTCGTCCCGGCCCCAGACGCCGCCGCTCGTCCCGGCGTCGACGAAGCCGATGCCCCGCCCGCCCAGCTCGCCGCCGCGCCGCACCGAGTCGTGCCAGTTGGCGTTGCCGCCGTCGACCACGACGTCGCCGGCCGACAGCAGGTCGCCGAGCTGGCGGATCACGTCCTCGGTGGGATCGCCGGCGGGGACCATGACCCACACCACCCGGGGGGCGTCGAGGCGGTCGACCAGCTCGCCGAGCGAGCCCACCTGCGAGGCGTCGCTGTAGGCGTCGTAGCCGACGACGTCGTGCCCGGCGGCGCCGAGGCGTGCCGCCATGTTGCCGCCCATCTTGCCCAGACCGACCATGCCGACCTTCACGGGGCCACCTCCGTCACCTCGGCGAGGCGGACCCGCCCCGCTCTGCGCTTGCGGTCGTGCAGCGTCGCCAGGTCGCCGTCGGCCTGCGCGTGCTTGAGCCGGGAGAAGCCGTACCCCGCGCCGGGCACCGGGACGTCCTCGGGATCGTCGCCCACCACCTGGACGAACACGCCGGTGCCGGGCCCGCCCTTGTGAAGCTGCCCGGTCGAGTGCAGGAAGCGCGGGCCCAGGCCGACGGTGGTGGCCACGTGCAGCCGGTCACGCAGGGCGAGGCGCGCCCGCTCGATGGCCGCCACGGCCGGGTCGCCCGGGTCGACGAACGCCTGGATGGCGACGTAGTCGCCGGGTGCCACCTCGGCCAGCAGGTCGTCGAGCGGGGTGTCCGCCACGTGCGGCGGGCCGTCCGCCAGCACCCGGGCCGTGGCCGCCTTGGCCGCGGCGACGTCGGGCTGGTCGAAGGGCTGGATGCCGAGCAGGGCCCCGACCAGGGCGGTGGCCAGCTCCCACAGCAGCACCTGGGCGCCCAGGTCGGTGAGCGCACCGCCGAACGGCAGCACGGCCACCGGGTGGCCGGCCGCGGCGAGGGCGGCGAGCGCGGCCCGCTCGGTGTCGTCGCCCAGGGCGACGAACAGGCGGTCGTCGCCGTAGACCTCGGGCGGACCCAGCGCCTCGCCCACCACCGGGATCACGCCGGTGCCGTCCTTGCCCGTCGACTCGGCGACGAGCTGCTCCAGCCACAGGCCGAACGTGGCGACGTCGTCGGGCACGACCAGCGTGAGCTTGTCGCGGCCACTGCGGGCCCCCGCCGCCACGGCTGCCGCGAGGCGCGCTGCCGGGTTGGCCGGGGTCGAGCCCCGCAGGCGGTCGGACATGGCCGAGGCGCTGCGGAGCAGGCCGGCCACGTCGGCGCCCGCCAGGAGCGCCGGCACGAGCCCGAAGAGCGACAGGGCCGAGTAGCGGCCGCCCAGGTCGGGTGGGTTCTCGAAGGTGGCGGCGAAGCCCCGGTCGGCGGCGAGCGCGCCCAGCTCGCTGCCGGGGTCGGTGATGACCGCGAAGCGGGACGGGTCGGGGTTGCGGTCCCAGGCCCAGGCCAGGTGGCTGCGGGTCTCGAGCGTCGACCCGGACTTGGACGCGGCCACGGTGAGCGTGCGGTCGGCCGGCAGGTTGCGACCCACCCGGGCGACGGCCGCCGGGTCGGTGGTGTCGAGCACGGTGAGCGACGGGCCGCCTCCCGCGCCGCCCGCCGGCAGGCTGCGCGCGATCACCTCGGGGAACAGGCTGGAGCCGCCCATCCCCGCCAGCAGCACGTGGTCGACCCCGGACACGAGGGCGGCCACCCGGGCGCGCAGCCCGTCGAGCCGGGCGAGCATGTCGGGCACGACCGTGAGCCAGCCGAGCCGGTCGGAGATCTCGGTCGGATCGTCACGCCACAGGGTGTGGTCGCCGGACCAGGTGCGGGCGACGGCGTCGCGGTCGCCCAGCTCGGCCAGGGCGTCGGCGGCGGGCTTGGTCAGCGGCCCCAGCCGGTCGGGAGTGTCGTCGAGGATCACGTCGTCACTTGCTACCAGCCATCGCCGCGGGACGCACCGCATCGGCCCCTCGATTGGGAGGGCTTGACGGGCTTCGCACTACTTTAAGGGTTACATGATGAAGCGGCCGACGACGCCTGCCGACGCGCCCGGTGGGAGCGCGCCGGACGCGGAGGAGGGTGCCGGAGGGCCGGCTTCCTCCTCGCCGGCCGCGGCGTCGCCGCGCAACGGCACGTCGGCCCCCGACCGGCCGCCGCCCGCCGACGGCGGCACCGCGGGTGACGCCCCGCGACACGACGCCAGGGACCACGACGCCGCGGGCCCGGGCACGGTCCACAGCACCGATCACGGCACCGACCGGGACACCGACCACGGCACCGACCGGGACACCGACCACGGCACCGATCACGCCACCGACCGGGACACCGACGAGGGGGTGGGCCGCCGCCTGAGCGACCGGGCGCTCCTGCTGATCACCGCGGTCGTCACCCTGCCGCTGGTGTGGCTCGGCTACGGCACCGACCTCGACATCGGTCACGTGCTCGACGCCGGGGCCCGGATCCGCGACCTCGACTACGCCCCCTCGCGCAACCCCGGCGTGCCGGTCGTCGAGGCCATCGTCGGCCTGCTCGACCCCGTCGGCGGCCACGTCCTGGTGAACCTCGCCACGGCGGCCGCGCTGGCCGGCACGGTCGTCGGCATCGCCCGGCTGGTGCGGGCCTGGGGCCACGACAACGGCGACCTGATCGCGCTGGCCTTCCTGGCGTCGCCCATCGCCATCATCTCGGGCACGCAGACCGCCGATTTCGTGTGGGCCCTGCTGTTCCTCGTGTGGGGCGCGCTGGTGCTCGTCGGCGACCGGCCGGTGCCGGCCGGTGTGCTGCTCGCGCTCGCGTTCGGCAGCCGCACGTCGACCCTGCTGCTCATCGGCGCCCTGCTGGTGGCCGACGGCTGGGACCGTGGGCACCGCCGCCGGAGCGCGACCGCGGCGGCGGTGCTGCTGCCGTGCGCCGTCCTGCTGTTCGTGCCGGCGTGGCTGGCGTTCGACCGCACGTTCGGGTTCCTCGACACGACCGACAACTGGGTGGGCCTGGGCAACAACCTGGGCCGCGCGCTGCTCAAGAACTACGCCGTGGCCGGCCCGGCGCTCGTCGTGGTGCTGGCGATCGCCCTGCCCGCGCTGGTGCGATCGCTGCTGCGCTGGGAGGACGACCCGCTGGTGCGGTTCGGCGTCCTGGGGGTGATCGTGACGGAGGCGCTGTTCCTCCGCATGCCGTGGAAACCGGCGCACCTGCTGCCGGCCCTGCTCGCCGCGCTCCTGTGGATCGCGGCGAGCGACCGCAACCGGCGGGGCTACCTGTGGGTGCTGATCGGCGCGGTCGCGGTCAACGGCCTCGTGACGTTCCGCCCGTTCACCGCCGACGATCCCGACAACAGCTCGGGCGGCCGGTTCGAGCCCGCGGTCACGATCGGCTGGCTGGTCAACGACATCCGCTGCCGGGTCGAGCACATGGACGAGCCACCGCGCATCGACACCGGCGCCTGGACGTGCATGCTGGAGCCCATGCGCGGCGAGGTCGACGACCCGGCCGACCTCGGCCTCGGTCCCTGACGGCCGAGCGGGTAGGGCGTTCGCCACGGCCTACGCGTGGAGATTTGGCGCCGGAGCACCGGCTCCACAGCTCGGCCGACCGGCAACGCAGCACGGTGACACGCGCCGACGTGAGCTCTCCGCTCCCTTCGCTACGGCCGAGCGGGTAGGGCGCTCGCCACGGCCTACGCGCGGAGATTTGGCGCCGGAGCACCGGCTCCACAGCTCGGCCGACCGGCAGCGAGAGCGCCGGCCCCCCGGCTCCTCAGCTCCGGTGCGGCGCTACGACGGCAGGCCCGCCAGGGCGGACTCGATCTCGGCCAGCACCTCATCCGTGTGGGCCAGACCGGGGAACAGCACCTCGTACGCCCCCGGGGCCAGGGCGACGCCCCGGTCGAGCAGCGCGTGGAACAGCTTGGCGTAGCCCGCCTCGTCGGTGGCCCGGGCGCCGTCGTAGTCGACCGGCAGCGGGTCGCCGAGGTAGAGGCCCACGAGCGTCGACGCCACCGGCACGTGCCCCACGATGCCCGCCCGCGCCAGCGCGGCACGCAGGAGCCCCGCCAGCGCCTGGGCCTGCCCGCGCAGCGCCTCGTAGGCGCCGGCGTCGAGCAGGTCGAGCACCGCCAGGCCGGCGGCCGTGGCCAGCGGGTTCCCGGCGAGGGTGCCCGCCTGGTACACGGGCCCCAGCGGAGCGACCACCGACATCACGTCGGCCCGCCCGCCGTACGCCGCGATCGGCAGGCCGCCGCCGATCACCTTGCCCATTGTGGTCAGGTCGGGCGCGATGCCGAACAGCTCCTGGGCTCCGCCGCGGGCGACTCGAAAGCCGGTGATCACCTCGTCGAAGATCAGCAGGGCACCCACCCGGTCGCACTCGGCCCGGAGCCCGCTCAGGAAGCCGGGATCGGGGGGCACCAACCCCATGTTGGCGGCGATGGGCTCGACGATGACGCAGGCCGTCCGCTCGTCGAGCCGCGGCACCACGTTGTAGGGGGCGACCACCGTGTCGGCCACGGCCGCCTCGGTGACCCCGGCCGACCCCGGCAGGCCCAGCGCGGCGAGGCCGCTGCCCGACTCGGCCAGCAGCAGGTCGCCGTGGCCGTGGTAGTTGCCGGCGAACTTCACCACCGTCGGCCGGCCGGTGAAGCCCCGCGCCACCCGGATGGCGGACATCGTGGCCTCGGTGCCGCTCGACACCAGCCGCACCATCTGGCACGACGGCACCCGCTCGCAGATCCGCTCGGCCAGCAGCACCTCGCGCTCGGTCGGGGCGCCGTAGCTGGTGCCGTCGGCCGCCGCCCGGGCCACCGCCTCGACCACCGCGGGGTGGGCGTGCCCGGCGATGATCGCCCCGTACGACTGGACCAGGTCGACGTAGCGGGTGCCCTCCACGTCCCAGACGTGCGCGCCCTCGGCCCGGGCGACGAAGTAGGGCGTGCCGCCCACCGCCCGGAAGGCCCGCACGGGGCTGTTGACGCCGCCGGGGATGACCTTCTCGGCGCGGGCGAACAGGGCGTCGTTGGTGGCCACGAACCCGAGCCTAGGGAACCGACCCGGCCGACCGGGAGCCGGCGGCACCGCCGCCCCGGGCCGGACTCCAGCCCGGCCGCCCGGCGGGTGCCGTTCTGGCGGCGATCTCGTACGCCCACGGCACTCAGGGACGCCAGTTCGCCCGGACCCGCCGGGACGGTCCGCCGCCGCGGTCGACCCAGCCCGTTCTGGCGGCCATCCCCCACGCCCACGGCACTCAGAGACGCCAGTTCGCCCGGCGGTGTGCGCCGCCGGTTCCGCGCGGCCGGCGGCGCCGCCCGGCGTCAGCGGAGGCGGTCGGCGACGTCGCGGGCGGCGTAGGTGAGGATCATGTCCGCGCCCGCCCGGCGGATGGCCGTCAGGTGCTCCAGCATGACCGCGGGGCCGTCGATCCAGCCCCGCTCGGCCGCGGCCTTGACCATCGCGTACTCGCCGGACACGTGGTAGGCGGCCAGCGGCACGTCCACCTCGGCCCGCACCCGCGCCAGCACGTCGAGGTACGCCAGCGCCGGCTTCACCATCACCATGTCGGCGCCCTCGGCCAGGTCGGCACGGATCTCCTCCAGCGCCTCCCGGGCGTTGCGGGGGTCCTGCTGGTAGGCCTTGCGGTCGCCGCCGCCGGCGATGGTCACGTCGACCGCGTCGCGGAACGGCCCGTACAGCGCGGAGGCGTACTTGGCGCTGTAGGCCAGGATGGGCACCTCGGGGAACCCGGCCTCGTCGAGCGCGTCGCGGATGGCGGCCACCTGGCCGTCCATCATCCCGCTCGGGGCCACCACGTCGGCGCCCGCCGCGGCCTGGGCCACGGCCACCTGGGCGTAGAGGTCGATCGTGGCGTCGTTGTCGACCCGACCCTGGTCGTCGACCACCCCGCAGTGGCCGTGGTCGGTGTACTCGTCGAGGCACAGGTCGGCCATGAGCACGAGGTCGTCGCCCACGTCGGCCCGCAGGTCGCGCAGCGCCACCTGGACGACGCCGTCGGGATGCCAGGCCTGGCTGCCCTCGGCGTCCTTGGCGAGCGGCAGGCCGAACAGGATGACCGCCGGCACGCCCAGGTCGGCCAGCTCGTGGACCTCCTTGCGGAGCGACTCACGGCTGTGCTGCCACACGCCGGGCAGCGAGGCGATCTCGCGCGGGGCGTCGGCCCCCTCGCGCACGAACAGCGGGACGATCAGGTCGTCGACCGACACCCGGGTCTCGGCGACCAGCCGGCGCAGGGCAGGGGTGCGGCGGAGCCGGCGCAACCGGCGCTGAGGAAAGCTCACCCCTCGATGCTACGGCCCGGCCCCGGCTCTCTCCTAGACGCGAACGGGGACACCCGCGCCGGGTCGTGCCGGACGCGCGCGGGGAGGGGCGTCCGGAGACACCCCTCCCCGTCACGTCGGACGGCGCGGCCCGCTGATCAGCTGTTGATCAGGTCCTCGGGCGAGAGCTCGGCCGTCTGGCCCTCGACGTCCACCAGGTCGCCCTGCAGGACGAAGTGGTTCTTGGCGTCGGGCGAGACGAACTCGTACTGCATCACGTTGAACTGCTCGCCCAGGAAGTTGTCGTCCTTGCCGGTCTTGACCGTGACGCCGGGCAGGAGCAGGCCGGCCTCGGACACCTCGAGGTTCTTCACCGACTCCATCACGGCCAGGCGGGTGGGCGCCTCGGCGTTCTCCAGCGCCTCGATCAGCAGCGCGGCCTGGGTCCAGCCGTAGGCGACGATGCCGTTGTCGAGATCGGCCTCGGGCTGGTACTTCGCCACCTGCTCCCGGTACTCCATCATCGCGGCGTCGCTGTCCCAGTCGGGGTTCAGCGGGTCCTTGAGGTTGGTGTACGAGTAGACGCCGTCACCGTTGGCGCCCGCGATGCCCATGAGCGTCTTGGACGTGCAGGTGCTCGACACCCACGTGATCGGGGTCCAGTTCGCTTCCTTCGCCTTGGTCACGGCGTCGGGGCAGGCCAGCAGCGTGCCGCCGTTGAAGAACGCGTCGGCCCCGGACGCCGCCAGGCTCGTGATCTGGGCCGAGACCTCGGACGTGCCGGGGGCGTACTTCTCGACCTTGACCACCTCGATGTCGGTGCCCTCGATGGCGTTCTTGAAGCCCTCCTCGTAGGCGGCGCCGTAGTCGTCGTCCTGGACGAGCATGGCCACCTTGGCCTGCGGGTTCTGCTCGGACAGCAGGTCGGCGAACGCCTTGCCCTCGAGCGTGTAGGGCGACAGCGACGACCCGATCAGCCACGGGTAGTCCGGGTTGCCCCAGGCCGGCGAACCGGTCGCCGCGAACAGGTTCGGGACGCACAGGTCGTTGAGCGTCTGGCGGATCGCCAGGTTGTTGGCGGTACCGACCACGCTGAACACCGCGAAGGCGTTCTCACCCTCGGTCCCGACCAGCTCGTCGATGTTCTGCGTCGTGACCTCGGGGTTGTACTGGTCGTCCTTGTCCTCGTAGGTGATCGTGTACTTCTTGCCGGCGATGTCGACACCGCCCGCGTCGTTGACCATCTCGAAGTAGGCCTTCCAGCCCCGGGCGATCTGGCTGAACGCCGCGGTCTGGCCCGACTGCGGGAAGCTCGACACGAGCTTGATCTCGGTGCCCTCGATCTCGGCGGTGGGATCGCTGACGCAGTTCTCGGTGTCGATGCTCGACGCCGCGGCGGCCCCCTCGTCGCCGGTATCGGTCGACGCTTCGTCATCGTCGTCACGGCCGCCGCAGGCGGCCGCCAACAGCGCGAGTGACAGCAGCGACGCCACCACCCGTGCATTCCGTCCTCTCAACATGCTTGCCCTCCTAATTCGTGGCTGTCGTCAGGGTTGGGATGGGGTCGGCGGCCTTCCCTTCGCCGACGAGCGCCGACCGAGGCGGGCCAGCAGGCGGCGCACGCCGCCGACCAGCCCCTCGGGCAACACGAACACGATGGCGATGAGCGACGCGCCGTAGAGGGCGGGCGCCAGGATCTCCTTGCCTTCGATGAGGTCCTCGGTGTTGCGCCGCAGCAGCACGACCGCGAGCGCACCCACCGCAGGCCCGAGGATGGTGGCCGAGCCACCGATGACCATCGCCACCAGGAACTCGATCGAGCGTTGGAAGTAGGCGGCCGGGTTGGTGGCCGAGGCCGACTTGTCGATCATCACCGACAGCGCGCCGGCGACCCCTGCGTAGGCGGCGCTGATGGCGAAGGTCGTCACCTTGGTGGCCGCCAGGTTCACCCCGACGGTCGCCGCCGCGATCTCCTGGTCGCGCACGGCGATCATCGCCCGGCCCACCCGCCCCCGCACCAGGTTCCAGGACAGGATGAACAGCCCGACCATGATGGCGAGGCAGAGGTAGTAGGCCCACTGGTCGTCGTCGAGGCCCGAGATGAGCGAGCTGTACGAGCTGCGGGGCGGCTGCAGCAACGCCACGCGGCGGTCGGTCGCCTCGACGACCTTCTTCGCCACCGCGGGGAACAGCACCGCCAGGCCCAGCGTGACCAGCGCCAGGTACAGGCCCCGCACCCGCAGGGCCGGGATGCCGACCAGCAGGCCGAGCACGCCGGCGAGGACGGCGGCCGCGATGATCGTCGGCTCGTAGGTCCAGCCGTAGTCGAGGATGAGCAGGGCGGACGTGAAGGCGCCGACGCCGAAGAAGGCGCCGTGGCCGATCGAGACCTGCCCGTTGAACCCGGTCAGCAGGTTGAGGCCCATGGCGGCGATGGCCAGGTAGATCGCCTTCGACAGCACCTGGTTGATCTCGGGCTCGAAGTACATCGGGGCCGAGAGCGCGGCCACGGCCAGGACCACGCCGATGATCATCCGGGCGATGAACACGGGCCGGGGCACCGGGGGCCAGAGGCCGGGGGTGGCCTGTGGCGCCGCCGCCGTGTCGACCGGGAGGGTGCCGAGCATGGGCTCGACCGGGGTGCCTGTCTGCTCGGTCGTCATCAGACCCTCTCCACCGTGCGTCGACCGAAGAGCCCGTTGGGCGTGACGATGAGCACCACCAGGATGAGGGCGAGCGGCAGCACGACCTCGATGCCGTCGAGGAAGCTGACGTACTGGATGGTCAGGGCGTCGGCCACCCCCACCAGGAGCCCGCAGATCACCGCGCCCCAGATGCTGTCGAACCCGCCCAGCGCGGCCGCGGCCAGGGCGTACACGAGGATGGCCTGCATCAGGTTGGAGTCGAAGCCGGTCCGCTGCGACGCGACCAGCGAGCCGGCCAGGGCGCCGACCGCCGCCGACAGGCCCCAGCCGAGCATGAGCATCGACCCGGACTTGATGCCGTGCAGGCGGGCCGACTCGGGGTTGGCCGCCACCGCCCGGAGCTTGAGGCCGAGCCGGGTGCGCTGCAACAGGAGCCACAGGGCCAGGCACTCGAGCAGCAGCACGATGATGAGGCCGAGCGTGTCCTTCTGGACCACGGCCGCGTCGCCGGTGCGGGAGAACAGCTCGATGCTGCCCTCCGGGAACGGCGACGGCATGGACTGCGGGTCGGTGCCGAACACGAGCTGGGCGAGCGAGTTGAGGCCGAGGAACAGGCCGAGCGTGACGATCACCACGTTGAGGGGGCTGCGAGCGGTCTCGACCGGTCGGATGAGCGCCCGCTCGATGACGGCCCCGGCGACGAACGCGATGGCCATGGAAAGGGCGATGGCGGCCACCACCGGCATGCCCGTCGTCGTGAGCTTCCACGAGATGAACGTGGAGAACAGCGCCATCTCGCCCTGCGCGAAGTTGAGCACGCCGGTGGTGCGGAAGATGAGGACGAGCGCCAGCGCGACGGAGCCGTAGACGACCCCGTTGCCGATGCCGTTGAGGACCTGCTCGACGAAAAGCTGCATGGTCAGAATCCCAGGTAGGCCTTGCGGACGGCCTCGTCGTCGTGCAACTGCGCGGCCGGGCCCTGGACGGCGATGCGGCCGGTCTCCAGCACGTAGCCCCAGTGGCCGATGTCGAGCGCGAGGTTGGCGTTCTGCTCGACCACGAGGATGGTGAGCTCGTCGCGCTGGTTGAGGTCGCCCAGCCGGGCGAACAGCTCGCGGGTGACCAGCGGGGCGAGGCCGAGCGACGGCTCGTCGAGCAGCAGCAGCCGCGGCCGGGACATCATCGCCCGGGCCAGGGCGAGCATCTGCTGCTCACCGCCGCTCATGCTGCCCGCCTCCTGCTTGCGCCGCTCGCCCAGGCGGGGGAACACCTCGTACCAGCGGCGGAGGTCGGCCTCGACGCCGTTGGCCTTGCGGTTGATGGCGCCGATGCGCATGTTCTCGTCGACGGTCAGCTCGGTGAAGGTGCCCCGGCCCTGCGGCACGTGGGCGATGCCCAGCCGCGAGACGACCTCGGGCCCCTTGCCGACGATGGACCTGCCGTCGAACCGGATGTCGCCCTCGACGTGGATGAGGCCGCTGATCGCCCGCAGGGTGGTGGTCTTGCCGGCGCCGTTGGCGCCGAGCACCACGGCCACGTGGCCGGCCTCGACGGTGAGGTCGATGCCGTGCAGCACCTGCACCTGCCCGTAGCCGCCGGCCACCCCGTGCAGCTCGAGGAAGTTCTCGCCGCGCCCGCTCATGCCGGCGCACCCAGGTAGGCCTCGATCACGATCGGGTCGTTGCGGACCGCCTGCGGCGGCCCCTCCGCGATGCGGCGCCCGAAGTCGAGGACCACGATGTGGTCGGAGATGGCCATGACCATCGCCATGTGGTGCTCCACCAGCAGGATCGTGAGGTCGAACTGGTCGCGGATCGAGCGGATCGTCGCCCCCAGCTCGTCGACCTCGCCGTGGGTGAGACCGTTGGCCGGCTCGTCGAGCATGAGGAGGCGGGGCTCGGACGCGAGCGCTCGGGCGAACTCGATGCGCTTCAGCGTGCCGAACGGCAGGCCGGCCACCGGCCGGTGGGCGAGGGGCGCCAGGTCGAGGCGGTCGAGGACGTCGAGGCAGCGGCGCCGCACGGCGCGCTCCTCCCGGGCGGCGCCGAGGCGCAGCATCGACCGGGCGAACCCGACCTTGCCGAGGGTCTGGGCGCCGGTGAGAACGTTCTCCAGCACCGTCAGCGCCGGGAACAGCGCCACGTTCTGGAAGGTGCGGGCCAGGCCGAGGCCGGCGATGCGGTGGGCCGGCACCGACAGCAGGTCACGGCCGTCGAAGGTGACCGTCCCCGTGTTCGCCGAGTACAGGCGGCTGAGCACGTTGAACAGCGTCGTCTTGCCGGCGCCGTTGGGTCCGATGAGCGCACAGATGTTGCCCTGCTCGACGGTGAACGACAGGTCGTCGAGCGCGACGACGCCCCCGAAGCGCACCCCCACGTTCTTGACGGTAAGCAGTGACACGCGCCCTCTCGTCCCGGCTATTGCTCTGCCAGGTGCCCCCTCGGCACCCTCGGATGGATACCACGCCGGACGCATGCCGTGCGGCGGGTTCCGGCTGTACCGCCACCCTGGGACCGCCC
>DASSGC010000491.1:0-6110 GCA_035693765.1 Acidimicrobiales bacterium | reverse complement strand
GGGCGGTGTCGCGCGCCGGGACGACCAGCTGCTCGGCGTAGGTGCCGAAGTCGCGGTCGAACCCACCGACCAGCCCCGCGACGCGACTACCGACAGGGAGGTCGACGTCCGGACCGGCCGCGGTGACGGTGCCGGCGAAATCCCAGCCCAGGCCGGTGTGGTCGGGCTGGTCGATCAGCCCGAGCCCGTGGAACACCCCGGCGGCGAGCGCCAGGTCGACGGGGTTGACCGTGGCCCCGGCGATCTCGACCCGGACCTGGCCCGGCCCAGGCTCGACGACGGGTACCTCGATGATCTCGATGGAGTCGGGACCGCCCGGGGTGCGGACGACCGCGGTGCGGAAGGTGGTGGTGCCCATGCTCGCCTCCTGTGGATGAGTCGGTGCTGGGGGTCACCACGATGGACCGGTTACTCTCCAATGGGAAGTAGGCACTCTGAAGTGCGTTTCTCACCGCGCGGTAGGAAGGAGTGGTCGATGGCGTCGATGACGGCGGCCCAGAAGCGGGCGCAGGCGAAGGTGGATTACGACGCCTTCCTGGCGAGCTGTCCCAGCCGCCAGCTCCTCGACCGGATCTCCGACAAGTGGGTGGCGCTGGTCCTGGCCGCGCTGGGCAGCGGCGGCCCGCACCCCGGGGGAGACTGCGTCGGCGAGCCGCGGGCGATGCGCTATTCCGAGCTGTCCCGCCGGTTGGCCGGTGTCAGCCAGAAGATGCTCACCCAGACGCTGCGCTCCCTCGAGCGCGACGGCCTGCTCACCCGCACCGTGACGCCGACGGTGCCCGTCACGGTCACCTACGAGCTGACCGACCTCGGATCCTCGCTCCACGACGTCATGCGCGGCATCAAGCTGTGGGCGGAGACGCACATGGACGACGTGCTCACCAACCGAGAGAGGTACGACCGCGTCGCAGAGCGCAGCGGGGGCCCGGCCTCTACCTAGACCCGGCAGCATGCGCTCGGGCCCGATCGCTTCGGCCCCGCGGGTGCTATGACGGCGCGACGTCGATGGTGACGACCCAACGGTGCTTGCCGATCTTGCGGTCGCGCGCGAACCCGAGCTTCTCGTAGGTCGACAGCGCCCCGTTGAAGAGGAAGCCGGCAGGCACCGAGCCGGCGTCCTCGGGGTAACCCTCGACGGACCCTCCGCCCGATCGGGCGATCAGATCGAGCGCGCCGGTGAGCGCTGCGGCCGCGACGCCCTGTCGGCGGTGGCCCTTCCCGACGTAGCAGCAGGCGATCCGCCAGTCCGGCGGTGTCGTACGGCCCTGCTCGTACGCGGCGCGGTTCTTGATGCGTGGCAGCTCGTCGGGCCGCCCGAACTGACACCAGCCGACGCAGTCGTCACCATCGAAGACGAGCGCCGCATGCGCAGTCCCGGCACGAACGCGTTCCAGCTTGCGCTCGCGGTTCAGCGCCGCTGTGGTGGCTTTGTCGCCGCCCTCGGGATGGAAGCCCATGCACCAGCAGCCGCCGAAGATGCCGTTGTTGGCCTCCACGAGCGCGGCGAACGCAGGCCACGTCGACCGATCGAGGGCTCTGATGGTGTAGGTCGGCTCCGCCATGGGACAGAAGTCTCGCGCCGCCCGGTTCTCGGGCGGCGCCAGCCTCGCCAGCGAGGACCGTGGGCCGCGATGCGCCGGAGGGGTCAGGTACGTGTGAGAGCGGCGGCCCCGTGGAGGCGGGCGAGCTTGTGTGGGTTGCGGATGGCGTAGATGCGGGTGATGCGCCCGTTCTCGACGGCGAGGCTCACGGCGGTGTCGACCTGCCCGCCGATGTCGAGCCGGATGGCGGGTGACCCGTTGAGCCAGACGGCCTGCGCCTCGACGTCCACTGAGCGGAGACCCCTGATCAGCAAGCCAGCCACCCGTTCCGCACCCTGGATCGGACGACGAGCAGCGGCGACGAAGCCGCCGCCGTCGGAGACGACCACGACGTCGGGCGCCAGGACGTCGAGGAGGCTCTGGAGGTCGCCGTGTCGGACGGCGGCGAGGAACCGGTCCACGGCCTCCTGCTGCTCGGTCGTGCTGACCGCCATGCGCGGGCGCCGAGCCGCGACGTGGTCGCGTGCCCGGTGGGCGATCTGGCGGACGGCGGCCGGGGACTTGCCGACTGCCTCGGCGATCTCGTCATAGGGCGTGTCGAACACCTCGCGCAGCACGAACACGGCGCGCTCGGCCGGACCGAGGGTCTCGAGCACGGTGAGCATCGCGATCGAGACGCTCTCGGCGAGCTCGACGTCGGCGGCGACGTCGGGGCTCGTCAGCAGCGGCTCAGGCAGCCATTCGCCGACGTAGTCCTCGCGCCGTCGCGCCACGGACCGCAGCCGGTGCAGCGCCTGACGGGTGACGATGCGAACCAGATAGGCCCGCGGGTCGCGCACCACGGCGTGGTCGACGTCGGCCCACCGCAGCCACGTCTCCTGGACGACGTCCTCGGCGTCGGCCGCGGAGCCGAGCATCTCGTAGGCGACGGTGAACAGCAGGCTGCGGTGGCGCGCGAACGCGTCCTCGCTCATGCCGACGTCGCGTACCCGGCCGAGGGTTGCGCCAGTGGCAGCTTGCACGCCTTGGAGAACCCTTGGGACTCGATCCCCATTGCGGTGTTGCCTCTCGCGGTCAGGTTTGCGAACCCGACCACGGCCGTGAGCTCCACCAGGGCCGCCGCGCCGAGCTGCTCGAGCAGCCGGGCCGACAGCTCGTCGGTGACCCGCGGGGGTGTCTCGGTCATCGCCTCGGCGTACTCCATCACCTCGCGCTCGAGCGGCGTGAACACCATCGACTCACGCCAACGGGGCACCTCGCTGGCCTTCACCTCGTCGAGTCCCTCGTTGTGGGCCTGGAAGTAGCCGTAGTCGAGGCAGAACGAGCAGCCGACCTGCGCGGCGACCGCCATGTGGGCGAACGACTTCAGGTTGGCGTCGAGCTGGTCCCACTTCTGGACCTTGCGGCCGAGCCCCGTGAGGCTCATGAGCACGGGTCGGTTCTGCCACATCACCCCTACCCCGTCGGGCACCTCACCGAGCATCTTCCGGCTGAATCGCTTCACGAGGTACCCGTACGGGCCGGTGATCTCTGCCTTGGGAATCCGTGTCGTGCTGGACATGTGAGCTCCTCTGTCGGCGTGACCGCCATGAAGACACCGCCCGCACCCCGCATGTGACGGTCACCGGGATGAGAGGGGCGTCATCGGCGAGATGTTCTCCCGTCGCCTGTCGATATCGGCGGGCGCCGTTGGTCGTCATCCCAGGAAGAACCTCCGCACCGTGATCGAGCGGCAGGCGACCGTCCTGCTCGGCCGCCGTACCTACGACTACTGGGTGGACTACTGGCCGACGTCCGATCTCGAGCCGTTCGCCCGCTTCATCAACGGCACCGACAAGCACGTGTTCACCGCGCATCCACCGTCCGATGCGTGGCCGAACACGACGTTCGTCACGACCTCGGCGGTCGATCACGTCGCCGAGATGAAGCAGGGTGACGGCGGTGACATCGGCATCCACGGGAGCATCTCGCTCGCCGGCTCGCTGCTGAGGGCGGGTCTCGTCGACGAGCTGCGGCTCGTCGTGGCCCCGGTGCTCGCCGGCCGCGGTCGGCGCCTGTTCGACGACGACGCGCCGATGCACCGCCTCGAGCTGGGGGAGGTCGAACGCACGTCTGCGGGTTCGCTGTTCCTCACGTACCGATGCCGCGAGTGAGCGGGTATCGCCGGCAGCACCGTCCGCAGTCAGTTCCAGTGGAAGCTGTGGCCGCGGAGGGGCTCCGCGGTGGGCGGCGTGTAGGGCGGCGGGTCGTCGTCCGGGTGTGGCGCCGGGGGCGGGTCGAGGCCTGGCGGCGTGATGGGTCTGCCGAACCGGTCGAGGAAGCGGAGCGTGCCGGCCTCGGGGTCGCCCTCGATCGCGAAGTCTCCGTGGTGCAATGCCCGGTGGTGCTGTGGGCAGAGCAGCAGGAGGTTGGCGGGGGCCGTCGGGCCTCCGTCGGCCCAGTGCACGATGTGGTGCGCGTGCAGCCACCGCCGCTGCGGGCAGAGCGGGTGGGTGCAGCCCTGGTCGCGGCGGGCGAGGTAGCGGCGGGTGGCCCGGTTGGGTGTGCGCTCGGCGGGGTTGATGCCGGCGAGTTGCCCGAGCCGATAGGTGAGCACCTGCACTCTGGCGTCACATGACAGGAACCGGGCGACGGTGTCGGGCACTGCGGCACCGAGCTCGATCTGTCCGGGCCCCAGGGCGCCGGTGGGGTCGACGTCATGGTGCAACACGACCACGTTGCGGTCACCGGGCTGGCCGCTGCGGGTGAAGGTGCGGTCGAGCGCGCCGGCTGCTTCCGCGGCCATGCGCACGAGGCCGTCGGCCCAGGTGACCCGGCCGGCCTCGTCGTGGTGGAGCTCCGCATCGCGCGCGGCCGTGAGCCCGAGCTGGAACGCTGCCGCCTCGTCGGGCGGGAGGCAGAACTCACCGCGCAGCCAACCGTCGGAACGTTCGCGGAGCCGGCACGAGCGTTGCGGCGCGGGGGTCGGCGGCCGGTCGGTGCCGTCGGGCTGGTCGGGCAGTGAGCGCAGCAGGCGGTCGAGCTGCGGGACGAGCAGTTGCGGGGCGAGCGCGGCGACGGCGGCGTCGCGGGCCGCCGGGACGCGGCGGGCGATGCGGGCCATCGCGTCCTCGCCCAGGCGGCCGTGGACGAACAGCGCCCAGCAGGCCGGTAGCTCGCCGGCTCGCCGGGCGATGCGCACCAGGCCCTCGGCGCGGGAGCGGGACACGCCCGCCTTCCAGGTGACCCAGTGCTCGGGGGACTGGATGCCCGGACCCACCCACCCGTCGGTGTCGAGCAGCATCCGCAGCGCGGCGACGAGCCGGGCGACGGCCACGTTCACGGTGCCCATGACGGCGGCCGTCTCGGCCTCGGCGAGGGACCACGCGGCCTCCTGGGGCGAGGGGCCCGCCCCGGCGGGTGGCGCCGCGGGTGGTGCAGGTGGTGTGACGACAACTGACATGTCCCGAACGCTACTCACGGGGTATGACAGTTACGGGGCAGCCCTCGACCGGTGGTCAGTCGAGCCGCACGGGCATCAGCATCGTGGTGAACGTGCCGTCGTCGGCGGAGCGGAACACCACGGGGCGCAGGGCGTCGGCGACCTCGACCACGAGGTCCTGACCGATGGCGGCGACCACGGCGTCGGTGGCGAAGGCCGGGTCGAGGGCGACATCGACGCCCCGACCGTCGTGCTCGGCGGCGACCACGACCTCCTCGTCCCCCCGCAGCACGGTCAGGCGCCCCGGTGCCACCCGCACCAGCACCGCGCCGTCCGTCCCGGCGAACCGAGCCAGCGCGGCCCGGAGGTCGTCGCGCCGGACGACGACCGCGTGCGCGTCGCCGTCCCGGACCATGACCGCCTCGTAGTCCGGGAAGCCGGCGGGCACCTGCCAGGCGTGGAGGTCGACGGCGTCGCCCCGCACCACCAGGTGGTCGTCCCGCACGCCGATGGTGACGTCGCCGTCGCCGGGCAGGTCGTCCCGCCAGCGCCGCAGCGTCGCCGCCGGCACCAGGCTCCGGAACGCCGGTCCGGCCTCGCCGCTCGGCACGACGTCGCGCACGGCCAGGCGATAGCTGTCGGTGGCGGCCAGTCGCAGGGAGCCGTGGCGGGCCTCGACCAGCACGCAGGTGAGGACCGGGCGTTCGGGGTCGCGGCTGGCGGCGGGCAGCACCTGGTCGAGGGCGCCACCCAGATCGCGGGCGGCGACCGTCGTCGTGGCCGGGGTCGGGCGTTGGGTCATCGGAGGTTCCGTTCGGGTCGTCACGTCGTGCAGGGCGTGAGCGACCCGGCGGGCGTCGGCGAGCCGGCGTGCCAGCCACGCGACGTGGTCGTCGAGCAGCTCCCAGCGGGCCGCGGGCTCAGCGGCGAGGTAGGCGGTGACCCTGGCCAGCGGCAGGCCCAGCCGCCGCAGGTCGCGGATCAGGACGGCGTCGCCGACCTGGCCGGCGTCATAGGTCCGGTAGCCCGTGCGGGGGTCGACCGCCGCGGGAGGCAGCAACCCCCGGTCGCCGTAGAACCGCACGGCGCTCACCGCCAGCCCGGCCCGCCGGGCTAAGGACTCGAGCGGATAGGTCACGCCGGCGCGT
>DASSGC010000490.1:0-23275 GCA_035693765.1 Acidimicrobiales bacterium | reverse complement strand
CCTCGACCAGCATCTCGTCCGGCCGGAGCGCGGTCTGCAGGAAGCCCGCGAAGAAGTCCGAGGCGGCGATCTCCCGGCGCCCGTCAGGCCCCTGTGCGACCAGCGTGCCGCCGAGCGCGAGGACGGCGGCCGGGAGGTCGGAGGCCGGGTCGCCATGGGCGAGGGTGCCGCCCAGGGTGCCACGGTGGCGCACCTGGGGGTCGCCGACCTGGTGGGCGGTGTGGGCCAGCAGCGGGACCTGGGACCTGACGAGCTCGGAGGTCTCGAGCTGGTGGTGGCGGGTGAGGGCGCCGATGGCGAGCTCGTCGCCCCGGTCCTCGATGTAGGACAGGTCGGTCACCCGGCCGACGTCGACGAGCACCGCCGGCGTGGCCAGGCGGAGCTTCATCAGCGGCAGCAGGGAGTGGCCCCCGGCGAGGAGCTTCGCCTCGTCGCCGTGCTCGGTCAGCAGCGCGACGGCCTCGTCGGCGGACCCGGCGCGCACGTAGTCGAAGGCGGCGGGGATCACGATGCCGCCCCCGCGGTGGGGCCCTCGCCGGCGCACGCCAGCACGGCCTCGACGATGTTGTGGTACCCGGTGCAGCGGCAGAGGTTGCCCTCGAGCCCCTCGCGGACCGCCTGCTCGTCGAGGTTCGGCTGCTCGTCGAGCATCCCGACGATGGCCATCACCATGCCTGGCGTGCAGAACCCGCACTGCAGCGCGTGGTGCTGCCGGAAGGCGGCCTGCACCGGGTGCAGCGTGCCGTCCGGCGCGGCGAGCCCCTCGATCGTGGTGACCTCGCTTCCGTCGACCTGCACGGCCAGGGCTGTGCAGGACTTCACGGACTGCCCGTCGACGAGCACGGTGCAGGCGCCGCACGAGCTGGTGTCACACCCGATGTGCGTGCCCGTGAGACCGACCGTCTCCCGCAGGAACTGCACCAACAACTGGCGCGGCTCCACGTCGTGCTCGTGGACCTCGCCGTTGATCTTCACCGAGATCGCGATCAACCGGCCTCCCCCCTTCACCCTCGTCCAGCGCCGACCGCCGGAGCCCCAACGGTGCGGCAACCTGGCGACGGACCGGCTCGCTCGCCCGCCGCCCGGAGGCCGACGTAGGTGTTGTTTTCCTGACGTACGTGTTACTATCACGGAACGCAGCGGATCCGCAACGTGTCGGCATCCTGGTCCGTCCGCAGGCGTCGGAGGTACTCCGAACCCCTCGGGGCGGGGAGGTGTCCGTCGGCCGGTTGTCGAGAGGCTGCTGCGGCAGATGGGTGATGAAGGCGACGGCCCGATGCGGGAAAGCGTGGGGTGAGGAGCCAGGACGAGGGGGAGGGCGAGTGAGCATCCTGGGCAATCGAGTGCTCCGGAAGGAAGATCCCGCGCTGCTGGTCGGGGGGCGCGAGTACGTCGAGGACATCCAGCTCCCCGGCATGGGGTGCGTGACCTATGTGCGATCGGTGATGGCCCACGCACGGATCCGGTCGGTCGACACGTCCGGGGCCGAGGCGGCGCCCGGCGTGCTGGCGGTCGTGACAGCAGCCGACCTGGACCTGACGCCGGCCATCCCGATGCCGAACCTCATGCCGCCGCCCCACCCGGAGATGCTCCGGCCGTGGCTCGCCGACGGCGTGACCCGCTTCGTGGGCGAGCCCATCGCCGCCATCGTCACCGAGACGCGAGCCCAGGGGATGGACGCCGCCGAGCTGGTGACGGTCGACTACGACCCGCTGCCGGCGGTCGTCGACCCGCACGACGCGGTCGAGGACGAGACGCTGCTGTTCCCCGACGTCGGCACCAACGTCGTGACCGCCGTCGGCGCACCGAGCGACGGCTTCTTCGACGGCTGCGACGTGGTGGTGAAGGTCCGGAACCACCTCCAGCGCCTGGCGCCGTCGCCGATCGAGACGCGCGGCTCCGTCGCCACGTGGGAGGACGACCGCCTGACCTTCTGGACGACCACCCAGACCCCCCACGTCGTGCGCGACATGCTGGCGATGAGCCTGGGCCTCGAGAAGGAGGCCGTCCACGTGATCACGCCGGCGGTGGGCGGTGGCTTCGGCGCGAAGGGCGAGTGGTACCACGACCAGCTGCTCCCGGCGTGGCTGAGCCGTCGGGTCGGCCGACCGCTGAAGTGGGTCGAGACCCGCTCGGAGAGCATGACGGCGATGATCCACGGCCGGTCGCAGTGGCAGGACATCGAGATCGGCGGTACCCGTGACGGCGAGGTGCAGGCCTACCGTGTGGGCATCCTGCAGGACGTCGGCGCCTACCCGGGCCTCGGCGCCATGCTGCCGGTCTACAACGCCACCCTGGCGGGTGGCGCGTACCGGATCCCCAAGGTCGAGACGTACGTCCAGGTGGCCGTCACCAACGCCACGCCGGTCGGCGCGTACCGCGGCGCGGGCCGGCCCGAGATGACCGACGCGGTGGAGCGGGCGATGGACGCCTACGCCGCCGAGATCGGGATGGATCCCGCCGAGGTCCGTCGCAAGAACCTGGTGCCTGCCGACGCCTTCCCCTTCACGGCCGCCACCGGCCACGTCTACGACTCCGGGAACTACGAGCGAGCGCTGGACCTGGCGCTGACCACGGTGGGCTACGACGACCTCCGCGCCGAGCAGGCGCGCCGGCGGGAGGCGGGCGAGCAGCGGCTGCTGGGCATCGGGATCAGCTCCTACGTGGAGGCGGCCGGCCTGCCGGTCCCCGAGTTCGGTGCCTTCGAGCTGCGCCCGGACGGCACGGCCGTCGTGTACACGGGCACGGCCTCGCACGGTCAGGGGCACGTGACGACCTGGGCGATGATCGTGAGCGAGCAGACCGGCATCCCCGTCGAGGACATCGAGGTCATCCACGGCGACACCGCGCTGGTGGCGTCCGGCTTCGGCACGTTCGGGTCGCGCTCCGCGCAGTCCGGAGGTGTGGCGTCGCACCAGGTGGCGGTGGCCGCGGTGGCGCAGGCCCGGGAGCGGGCCGCGAAGCTGCTGGAGGCCGACCCGGCTGACGTCGTGCTCGACGTCGAGCGCGGGCACTTCCACGTGGCCGGCAGCCCGGCGATCGCCAGGACCTGGCGGGACGTGGCCGAGTCCGGAGAGCCGCTGCGCACCGAGGTGATGGCACCCACGGCGCCGACGACGCCGTTCGGCTCGCACGTCGCGGTCGTCGAGGTGGACGTCGAGACCGGCAAGGTGACCCTGGAGCGCTTCGTCGCCGTCGACGACGCCGGTCGCATCCTCAACCCCCTGCTGGCCGAGGGCCAGATCCACGGCGGCGTCGCCCAGGGTGTCGCCCAGGCGCTGTACGAGGAGTTCAGCTACGACGGGGACGGCAACCCGCTGACGTCGAACTTCGCCGACTACACGATCATCTCGGCCTGCGAGGTGCCCCGGTTCGAGGCACAGTTCACCGAGACCCCGAGCCCGAACAACGAGCTCGGGGTGAAGGGCATCGGCGAGTCGGGCACGATCGGTGGCACCGCCGCCGTGCACAACGCCGCCGTCGACGCGCTGGCGCACCGCGGCATCCGGCACCTCGACATGCCCGTGTCCCCGCAGCGCGTGTGGGCCGCACTCGGCGGAGCCGGCAAGTAGCGGTGCAGCGCCCGGCCGGACCACCGGCGTCTGCGGAGACCCGGAGCCCGACGGAACGAGGCGGTCGCCGCCACGGTGACCGCCTCGTCGTCGTCACCGGTGCCGCCCGGGGGATCGGCGCCGCCATCGCCGCCCGGTTCGCCGACGAGGGGGCGACGGTGGTGGCCGCCGACGTCGCGGTGCCCGGTGAGGACGTCGCCGACCCCCGGCTCCACTACGTGCAGGTCGACGTCTCGGCGGCCGACGAGGTCGAGTCGCTGTTCGCACGGGTGGGCGACGAGCATGGCCGCCTCGACGTCGTGATCAGCAACGCCGCCATCTGGTTCCGGCGACCGTTCCGGGAGATCACCGTCGACGAGTGGGACCGGGTCATCGCCGTCAACCTGCGGGGGGCCTTCCTGTGCACGAGGGCGTCGCTCGACCTCCTGGAGCGCACCGGCGGGGGGTCGATCATCTACATCGGCTCGCAGGCCGGGCTCACGGTGACGCGCAGCCAGGGAGCGCACTACCACGCGTCCAAGGCCGCCATCTCCCACCTCACCCGGGCGCTCGCCCTCGAGCTCGGGCCGCTGGGCATCCGGGTGAACTGCGTGGCTCCGGGCCTCACGCTCCCCGACGACGTGCCCCTCGCTCCGGGGGTGCTCGACCAGATCCCGCTCGGACGGCGGGGCCATCCCGACGACGTCGCCGGCGCCTGCGCCTTCCTCGCATCGGCCGACGCCTCCTACATCAGCGGCCAGACGCTGCTGGTGAACGGCGGCGCCATCGCCTTCGTCTAGTGCCGTGTCCACGGACGGAGCGTTGACGACTTGTCATCTACGTAGAACACTCGACATTGATGTAGGACAACGGACCGCCTGCTCCCGTGTCCGAGTCAGGAGAGACGATGAACATCACCGACCAGTTCCGGGTGCCCGTGTCCGCCGAGGAGGCGTGGCGGGTGCTCCTCGACGTCGAGCGCATCGCTCCGTGCCTGCCCGGGGCGCAGCTCCAGGAGGTCGAGGGTGACGACTACCGCGGCGTCGTGAAGGTCAAGGTCGGTCCGATCTCGGCCCAGTACAAGGGCGCAGCTCGCATCGTCGAGGCGGACGAGCAGGCGCGACGGATCGTCCTGCAGGCCGACGGGCGGGACACCCGCGGGCAGGGGACCGCATCGGCGACGATCACCGTCACGATGGCGCCCGACGGTGACGGCACGGTGATCGGCATCGACACCGACCTGAACGTCACGGGTCGGGTGGCGCAGTTCGGTCGAGGCGTGATGGCCGACGTCTCGTCGAAGCTGCTCAAGCAGTTCGCCCAGTCCCTGGAGACCGACGTCCTCTCCGGTGGCAGCCCGGTGGCTCCGGCGGCGGGCGCACCGACCGCGGCGGGTGGGTCGTCGAGCGAGCCCGAGACCGGCACCGTGCGGGTGATCGAGTCGCGGGACGCGGCGCCGATCGACCTCATGGCGACGGCCGGTGGCGCGCTGGTGAAGCGCGTCGTGCCGGTGCTGGTCGTCGCCGTCCTGGCGGTGGTCGTCTGGCTGGTGACGAAGTGAGGCGCCGTCGAGCAGGGGGTGCACCGACCGGTAGCAGAGGAGCACGACCATGACCACGACGACGACGTTCGACCTCGCCAACATCGACCTCGGCGACATCGAGCTGTTCCGCCACGGCTTCCCCCACGAGGTCTTCACGGCGCTGCGCGAGCAGGCACCGGTGTGGCGCCATCCCGAGACGCCCGGCACCAGGGGCATCGGGGCGCCCCCCTTCTGGGTGGTGTCCACGCAGGCCGACATCGAGGCGGTCAGCCGCGACCACGCCCATTTCCGGTCCTTCGAGGGGCCGATGGTGCAGGGCTGGGACCCCATGGCCCAGGGCCACATGCTCATCACGATGGATCCGCCCGACCACACGCGGCTGCGGCGCCTCGTCAACTCCGGGTTCACCCCGCGCATGACGGCCAAGCTCGAGGAGCAGGCGCGGTCCTGGGCGGCCACGATCGTGGAGAACGCCGTCGAGAAGGGCGAGTGCAACTTCGTCCGGGAGGTCGCCTACCAGCTCCCGATGCACATGATCGCCGACATCGTGGGCATCCCGGCGAGCGACCGCGCGGCGCTGTTCACGGTGGTCCAGGACTCGATCGACGCACTGAACCCCGACCGCGGCCTCTCCAAGGAGGAGCAGGCGGTGCGCTCGCAGACGAAGGTGGGCGAGCTGTTCGCCTACGCCCACGAGCTGGCCGAGGAGAAGCGGCGCTCGCCGGCGGACGACGTGTGGACGAAGCTCACGACCGCCGAGGTGGCCCAGCCCGACGGCTCGACCACCAGGCTCGACGAGTTCGAGCTCGACCTCTTCTTCATGGTGCTCACCATCGCGGGGAGCGAGACCACGCGGGACGCCATCTCCAGCGGCCTCATCGCGCTGCTGCACAACCCCGATCAGCTCGAGCTCCTGCGCAGCGACCCGGCGCTGATGGAGGGCGCCATCGACGAGATCGTGCGCTGGGCCTCCCCCGTCACCTACTTCCGACGGACGGCCGTCGAGGACATCGTGCTCCACGACCAGGAGGTCAGCGCCGGCGACCCGGTGTGCCTCTTCTATCCGTCGGGCAACCGGGACGCCGACGTGTTCGACGATCCGTTCACCTTCGACATCCGGCGGTCGCCCAACCCCCACGTCGGCTTCGGCGGCCACGGCGTGCACTACTGCCTCGGGGCCAACCTGGCCCGCCGGGAGATCAAGGTGATGTTCGAGGAGCTGCTCGCCCGCGTCGGTGAGATCGAGCTGCTCGGCGAGCCGGTCCACAACGTGATCGGGCTGCAGAGCATGATCATGAGCTCGCTCAGCGAGGTCCCCGTCCGTCTCACGCCGCGGTGAGGGGCGACGTGCAGACGGACATCCCGTTCGACGAGAACGCCCGGCGAATCGAGGCGGCATGACCACGCCGGCGCAACGACTGGGCTACCGCCCGCGCATGGAGACCGGGCCGATGCCCGACGGCGTCCGCACGACGGTGACCTCGGTGACCACCCACGACGGGGCCACCGCACCCGGCGTCCTCTACGAGGTCGGCGGCGCCACGACGGTGGTCACCTTGATGCACCCCCGCCAGGACCTGTCGCGCCACCACCTCGTCCCGATCCTGCTCGAGGCGGGCTTCGCCGTGTGGGCGCAGGGTTCGCGGAGCGTCAACAACGACCTCGACCTGCTCCACGAGCAGGCCGTGCTCGACGCCGCCGCCGGGTTCGTGCACCTCCGGGACCGGGGCTTCGAGCACGTCGTCGCCGCCGGCCCGTCAGGCGGCGCCACGCTGTACGCCTTCTACGTGCAGCAGGCCGGCCGCAAACCTGCGGACCGCATCCAGGACACGCCTGGGGGTAGGCCCGTGCGGCTCGGCGAGGCGACCATCCCGGTGCCCGACGCGGTGCTGTTCATCGCACCCCATCCCGGCCAGGGCGAGCTGCTCCTCGGATGCATCGACGGTGCCGTCGCCAGCGAGACCGACCCGCTGGCCACCGTGCCCGAGCTGGACATCTTCGACGAGGCGAACGGCTTCCGTGAGCCGCCCACGAGCTCGCAGTACGACGAGCCCTTCCTGGCCCGCTACCGCGCGGCGCAACGGGCGCGCGTCGAGCGGATCGACGCGCACGCCCGGAAGCTGATCGCCGACCGGATGGAGGCCAAGGAGCGGTACGCCTCGACGAAGCGTGCTGCCGACCGGCGGGCCAGCATCATGACCCGGACCGTCGCCGTGTACCGCACCGACGCCGACCCCCGCACCGTCGACCTCTCGCTGGACCCCTCGGACCGGCCCTACGGGTCGATCCACGGCCGGCGCCCCGACCTCATCAACTTCGGGATCACCGGGTTCGGTCGGCTCACCACCCCGGACGCGTGGCTGTCGACGTGGTCGGGGATCAGCTCCAACGCCCGCTTCGTGACCTGTGCGCCCGAGGTGACGATCCCCAGCCTGTTCGTCGAGTACACGGGTGACCAGGCGACGTTCCCGTCCGTCGCCCGGGAGATGTTCGCCGCACTCGGATCCGCCGACAAGACCCACGAACGCATCGTCGGCACCCACTTCGGCGGCTCGCCGACGCCCGACGGTCCCCCCGGTGGCGCCCTCGCCGGGGAGGCGATCGTGGCGTGGCTCCGCGAGCGCTTCGCCAACGCCTGAACCGTGGCGCCCCGAGCGCACCTGACCGAAGGAGATCCACCGTGCCGACCCGTGTGGGCCTGATCGTGCCGAGCTCGAACACCACCATGGAGACCGAGCTCCCGGAGATGTTCGCCCGGCGGGCGCGCCTCGTGCCCGAGGAGCGCTTCACGTTCCACGCGAGCCGGATGCGGATGCAGGAGGTCACCGCCGACGCGCTCCTGCAGATGGACCGCGACAGCGGCCGCTGCGCCGTCGAGCTCGCCGACGCGCAGGTCGACGCCATGGCCTACGCCTGCCTGGTGGCGATCATGTCCCAGGGGCCGGGCGCCCACGTCGCCGCCGAGGAGCGTCTCACCCGGGTGGCCCGGGGCGAGGGCTGCGACGTTGCCGTGGTGTCGAGCGCCGGCGCGCTGCTCCGGGGCCTCGCGGCGATCGCCGCGCACCGGATCTCGATGATCACCCCGTACCTCCCGGCCCTGACCGGGAAGGTGGTCGCGTACATCGAGGATGCCGGCGTCGAGGTGGTCGACGTCGTGAGCCTCGGTGTCGCCGACAACTGCGCGGTCGGTCGCCTGGACCCGGTCGACCTGCCGCCGATCGCAGCCGGTCTGGACCGGACGGGGTGCGACGCCATCGTGCTGTCCGCCTGCGTGCAGATGCCGTCGCTGGCCGCGATACCGGACGTGGAGGCGCGCCTCGACCTGCCGGTGCTCTCGGCCGCGACCGCCACGACCTACGACCTGCTCACGGCGCTCGGGCGCTCGACGGTGGTCCCCGATGCCGGCTACCTCCTCAGCAAGGAGCTGGCGGACTCCCGGTCCTAGGGCGCACCCGGATGGCCGCGAGATTGTCCAGAGTGCCGAGCCGGCGCCATCGCCACATCGCAGAGGAGATCCTCGACAAGGCAGCCGTGCTCTTCGACACGCAGGGCTACGGGCAGGCCGCGCTCCAGGACATCGCCGACGCCGTCGGCATCGCCCGCCCCTCCATCTACCACTACTTCCGCAGCAAGGAGGAGATCCTCTCCGTGCTCGTCGACCGGACGACCGGGAGTCGGGAGGAGATCGTCCGCACCGTGCGGGCGATGGAGGCCGACGCCGTCACCCGGCTCCGCGCACTGCTCTGCCTGGTGGCGGAGTCGATCGGTTCGAACGCGGTCGGTCTGCGCCTCACCTTGAACAACGACGGGTTGCTCCCGGTCGCGGTCCGCCGGCGCAGCCTCCGCTCGCGGCGCGAGCTGTTCGAGCTGCTCGTCGAGATCCTGGCCGAAGGGCGCGATGCGGGCGCGTTGCGCCCGCTCGACGAGCGTGCGGTGGCGGCAACGATGATCGCGTCGCTCAGCGGGCTCCAGTACCGGGGGATCGGCGGCGTCCAGATGGACGTGCAGGAGGCCGCGGAGGTGTTCGCGGAGATGGTCGTGCGCGGGGTCATGCAGCCGGCGGGGCGACAGGCGGCGACGATCGAGGAGGCGATCGATCTCCTCGAGGAGGACCTCGAGATCCTCGAGCGGCACGCGCGCCGGGTGAACGGCGCGCAGGCGGAGATCTCGGGCCCGTGGACCCCGGGACCGGCGAAGTCTGCTATTACTGGTGACACCAGCGCCGGATAATCGACACGAGTGCTGGACTCCGTCAGACCGGTAGGGGGGATGATGAGCAACGACAGGGAGATCTCGCTCGGTGTGCCGGGCGTTCGGCGGCGCTCGCGGTTGGCGGTCGCGGTGCTCGCGGTGCTGGCGCTGCTCGGCGCGGCGTGCAGCGACGACGACGGGGCCACCACCACCGACGGCGACTCGGCGTCCACCGACGGCGGGGGAGCCGGCGAGGAGGTGCTCGGCGAGCCGGCACCGGCGTCGGGCGAACCCGTCAAGGTCGGGTTCATCCACGACGGGAAGAGCCCGGTGCGCGACGCCACCGTCGACAGGCAGGTCGCCGAGGCGACCTCGGAGTACCTGAACGACTACCGCTCCGGACTCGCGGGGCGGCCCATCGAGCTCGTCGAGTGCGAGGCCCTGGCCGAGCCCAGCCGGGCGGTCGACTGCGCCAACCAGATGGTCCAGGAGGAGGTCGCCGCCGTGGTGATCGGGGCCTTCTCCAACTTGGAGGCCATCTTCGATCCGATCCACGCCGCCGGCATCCCGATGATGGTGTGGGCCGGCGTCGGCCAGACGGTGCTGGCCGACCCGGACTCGACGTTCGTCCTGACGAACTCGTTCTTCGGTCTGGCCGACCTGCCGATCAGCGTCGCCAAGGACGCTGGCGTCGACAAGGTCAACGTCGTCGTGATCGACCTCCCCATCACCACGTCCTTCTACAAGGCGGCCGGGAAGGCGTACTTCGGGGCCGAGGACATCGACATGAACCTCATCACCATCCCGCCGGGCACCGCGGACATGACCCCGCAGATGCAGGCGATCGCCGGGGACGACGCCCTCGTCCACGTCATCGGCAACGACGCCTTCTGCATCGCGGCCTTCAACGGCCTGAAGGCGACCGGCTTCGACGGCCCCGTCAGCACGGTCTCCCAGTGCATGACCGACGCCACCCGGGAGCAGACGGACCCCGAGGTGCTCGACGGCATGGTCCAGCAGGCCGCCGCGCCCCTGGGTGAGGACGACGACCCGGACATCCAGCTGTTCAATGCCGTGCTCGACAAGTACGCCCCCGAGGACACCGACCGGACGAGCGCCTTCGGCGTGGGCATGTTCACGACGCTGACCGCCCTCGTGGATGCGACGGAGGGCCTGAGCGGTGAGGTCACCGCAGCAACGGTGCTGGCCGCGATCAAGGCGATGCCGGAGAAGGATCTTCCGGCAGGTGGAGGCGTGAAGTTCCAGTGCAACGGCAAGGCGCTCGCCCCCCTCCCGCTCCCGGCCGTGTGCGGCAGTGGGGGCCTCAGGGCGACCCTGGACGCGGAGGGCGTCCCGGCCTCCTACGACCTCGTGACGAAGGTCCCGGACGCCGCCGCGGGCTGAGCGACTCGATCACGGACAGGGAGGGGCGGCCGCTCAGGCCGCCCCCCTCCCTTGCACCCTGAAGGAACTCGGTGGACCACATCGGCTCCCTGCTCCTCGGCCTCGGCAACGGCGGCGTCTACGCGGCGCTGGCGCTGGCGCTCGTGCTCACCTACCGGAGCTCGGGCGTCATCAACTTCGCCACCGGCGCCATCGCCCTCTACAGCGCGTACACGTACGCCTTCCTGCGCGACGGGGAGCTGCTCATCCTCGTGCCGGGCCTGCCGACGTCGGTCGACGTCGGCGGTCCGCTCGGGTTCGCGCCCGCCGCACTGATCGCGCTGGCCGCCACCGCGCTGTTCGGCGCGCTGCTGTACCTCATCGTCTTCCGCCCCCTGCGCGAGGCACCGCCGCTGGCCCGGGCGGTGGCCTCCCTCGGCGTGCTGCTGGTCATCCAGGCGATGGTCACCATCCGCCTCGGCTCCGCACCGATCAGCGTCGACTCCCTCTTTCCCTCCGACCGCTGGGAGTGGGGCTCGCTCGCGCTGCTGTCGGACCGCTTCTACCTGGTCGTGGCCGTCGCGGTGCTGACCCTGGTCATCACCGCCGCCTACCGCTGGACCCGGTTCGGCCTCGTCACCCGGGCGGCGGCCGAGTCCCAGACAGGGGCGGTGGTGAGCGGCGTGTCACCGGATCGGGTCGCGCTGGCGAACTGGATGATCAGCGCCGCCGTCGCCGGAGCCGCCGGCATCCTGATCGCCCCGTTGAGCCCGCTCACGCCGGTGACCTACACGCTCTTCGTCGTGCCGGCGCTGGCCGCGGCCGTGGTCGGCGGCTTCCGGCACCTCGTGCCGACGGTGGTCGCCGGCATCGTCATCGGCATGCTGCAGGCCGAAGCGGTGTCGCTGACGGCGCAGTACTCCTGGATGCCCGCGAGCGGTGCCTCCGAGGTCGTGCCCCTGCTGGTGATCCTCGTGGCCCTCCTCGTGACCGGTCGGGCGATCCCGGTTCGCGGCGGGTTCATCCGGCAGCCGTTGGGTCGGGCACCGCGGCCCCGCTTCATCGCCCTGCCGATGGTGGTCGGCACGCTCCTCGGCGTCATGGCGCTCCTCCTCACGGAGGGCAACTGGCGCAGCGCGGTGATCGCCACGTTCATCTCCGGCGTCATCGGACTCTCCTACGTCGTGGTCACCGGCTACGCCGGCCAGGTCTCACTGGCGCAGCTGGCCCTGGCCGGGGCGGGGGCGTTCACGCTCAGCGCCGTCACGCAGAGCTGGGGGGTGCCGTTCCCCTTCGCTCCCATCCTCGCCGCCCTGGCGGCCACGGTCGTAGGCGTCGTCGTCGGCCTCCCCGCGCTGCGCGTCCGCGGGCTGACGCTCGGCATCGTCACGCTGGCCCTGGCCTACGCCATCGAGGCGGTGTGGTTCCGGAACACCGACATCATCAGCGTCGATGGCGCGCGGGTCGACCAGCCCGAGCTGTTCGGCATCGACCTGAGCGTGGGCACCGGTCAGGACTTCCCACGGATCCAGTTCGGCCTGCTCTGCCTCGCAGTGCTGGTCCTCGTGGCCTGGGCTGTGGCGCGGCTGCGCACGAGCGCGTTCGGATCCGCCATGCTCGCCGTCCGTGCCAACGAGCGGTCGGCCGCCGGCATCGGCATCAACGTCGTGCGGGTGAAGGTGCTGAGCTTCGCCATCGCCTCGTTCGTCGCGGGGCTCGGTGGCAGCCTCTACGCCTACCGCCGCAGCGTCGTCACCCACGAGTCCTTCACCGCCGTGGGTGGCCTGACCTTGCTGTCGACGGCGTACCTGGCGGGTATCACGTCGGTGAGCGGCGGCGTCATCGCCGGGCTGATGGCCGCTGGCGGCATCACCTTCTTCGCCATGGAGCAGGGGTTCGACCTCGGCGAGTGGTGGCCGGTCCTCAGCGGGGTCGCCGTCATCGCGACCGTGATCGGGAACCCCGAAGGTCTCGCCACCATCTACCACCGACTGTCCGACGCCGTCGCAGACCGTCGAGCCCGCGCGGAGGCGCCCGCGGCACCGACGCGGCGTGAGGCGCAGGTCGAGACGGCGTGGCGCTCCCCCGAGACCGAGCAGGAGGTCCTCCTCGACGCGGCCGGCCTCACCGTGCGCTATGGCGGGGTGGTCGCCGTGCACGACGTCTCGCTGCAGGTGCCGGCGGGTTCCATCGTCGGGCTCATCGGCCCCAACGGTGCCGGCAAGACGAGCGCCATCGACGCCCTCGCCGGTTTCGCCGCGGCCGAGGGGACGGTCCGCCTGCGCGGCGAGCGCATCGAGGGCAGGTCGCCGCACCAGCGCGTCCGGCTCGGTCTGGGCCGGACGTTCCAGTCGCTCGAGCTGTACGACGACCTCACCGTGGACGAGAACGTCAGCGCAGCCCTGTTCGGCCACCGGAGCGAGTCTCGCCGCCGGCGGGTCGGCGAGGTCCTGGGCCTGCTCGGCATCGACGCTCTCCGGATGCGCCCGGCGGGTGACCTCAGCCAGGGCGAGCGCCAGCTCGTGTCGATCGCGCGTGCCTGCGCCTCCGCTCCCGCCGTGCTCCTCCTCGACGAACCGGCCGCGGGCCTGGACACCACCGAGAGCCGCTGGCTGGCGGAGCGCATCCGGGGCATCGCCGCCGCGGGCGTCGGCGTGCTCCTCGTCGACCACGACATCGCGCTGGTCCTCGACACGTGCGACCGCATCTACGTGCTCGACTTCGGACGGGTGATCGCCGAGGGCCCACCGGACGTGATCCGCTCCGACCCGGCGGTCGCCGACGCCTACCTCGGCGCCAGGCACGAGGTCGGCGGCGAGCACGAGGCCGGCGCCGAGAACGACGCAGCGAGGACGCCATGACGGCTCGGCTCGAGTGCACCGACCTCACGGGTGGACGAGGCTCGACCACGGCCTTCCGGCACGTCGATCTGGCCGTGGACGGTGGCGACGTCCTCGCCCTCCTCGGGCCGAACGGCGCGGGGAAGACCACCCTCCTCCTGACCGTGGCAGGCCTGCTGCCCGCACAGGCGGGCGCCGTGTCCCTCGACGGGTCAGCGGTGCGCAGCGGCCGGGGCTTCGCCGCCAACCGGGCCGGGATCGTGCTCGTCCCCGACAACCGGTGCCTGTTCCCCAACCTGACCGTCGAGGAGCACCTGCGGGTCGCGGCCCGCCGCAGCGGTCCGACGCCCCGCGAGGCGGTCGACGCGTTCCCGGCCCTGCAACAGCGCTGGCACCTGCGCGCCGGGGCGCTCTCCGGTGGCGAGCAGCAGATGCTGGTCATGGCCCGGGCCGTGATCCAGCAACCGGAGGTGCTGCTCATCGACGAGCTGAGCATGGGGCTCGCACCCCTGATCGTCGAGACCCTCTTCGAGGTCCTGCGCCGGGTGGCCACGGAGCAGGGGTGTGCCGTGGTCGTCGTCGAGCAGTACGTGCACCTGGCGCTCCAGGTGGCTGATCACGCCGTGGTCCTCAACCGCGGGAAGATCGTCCTGCGGGGCGCCGCGAGCGAGCTCGCGGCCGACCCCGATCGCCTGCAGCAGGCCTACTTCGGCGCCTCCGAGCCCGTCGGCAGCCAGCGGTGCTGAACCGTGGACCGGACCCGGAGCCTGCGCCGTGCGCCCGCCTCGATGTGGTTCCTCGATGTGGTTCCTCGATGTGGTTCCTCGAGGGAAGATTGTACTGCGCGATACAGTATCGCCCATGACGGTCTCGACGACGATCGACATTGATGCCGATGCCGATGGCCCGCGCTATGCGACCATCACCGACGACGCCCTCCAGGCCCTGCGACGCCTGATCGGTGTGCCGATCGCGGACACGGTCGAGCCGTGGTGCTACGAGGCGACGCGCGACAACATCCGGCACTACGCGCACGGCATCGGTGACGACAACCCGCTGTGGTGCGATCCCGCCTACGCCGAGCAGACGTCGTCCGGGACGGTCATCGCGCCGCCGAGCTTCGTGTTCGCCCTGAACCGCATCCTGTCGGGCTACGTGGGCGGGCTGCCGGGCGTCCACGCCATGTGGGCGGGCGCCGACCTCAGCTGGCAGCGGCCCATCACGCGAGGCACGGCCATCCGCACGACGGCCCACCTCGACGACCTCGTCGAGCATCACACGCGCTTCGCCGGACGGGCGATCCAGCAGATCTACCACGTGGAGTTCTTCGACGAGTCGACCGACGAGCTGCTGTGCAGCGGCAACTCGTGGTGCTTCCGGACCGAGCGCGACGCAGCGCGGGAGCTCGGCACGAAGTACAGCGAGCAGAAGGCGATGGCCCCGAGGCGGTGGACCGAGGAGGAGCTCCGCGAGATCCACGACCTCTACGAGCAGGAGGAGGTCCGGGGGGCGGAGCCCCGCTACGCCGAGGATGTCCGGGTGGGCGACGAGCTGCCCGTGATGGTCAAGGGTCCGATGACGGTGACCGGGTTCATCGCCTTCGCCCAGGGGTGGGGCGGCCTCTACATCCGCGCCAACAAGCTGGCCTACAAGCTCATGAAGAAGCACCCGGGGCTGGGCATCCCCAACTCGCAGGGCATCCCCGACGTCCCGGAGCGGGTGCACTGGGAGGACGACCTCGCCCTCGACGTCGGCACGACCGGTGCCTACGACTACGGGCCCGAACGCTGCTCGTGGCTGATGCAGCACCTCACGAACTGGATGGGCGACGACGGCTTCCTGGTCCGGCACTCGACCCAGATCCGGCACCACAACGTGGTCGGCGACGTTGTCCGCATCTCGGGCCGCGTGGTCGACAGGGGCGTCGACGAGCAGGGAGCACCGCTGGTCACCATCGAGCAGACGGCGCACAACCAGCACGGAGACGTGTCGGCGATCGGCCGCGGAGTCGTCCGGCTCCCTTCGAGGTCGTAGCGGGATGCCGGCGGCCCGAACCGCGCCCGTAGGGTCGGCCGGCGTGTCGCAGCCGACGCCGCCCTGGAGCCGGGTCGAGGGAACGTTGATGGCCGTGGCCCGCTCCGTGCGACGGGCCTACGACGCGGCGTTTGCCGAGATCGACATCAACCTCTCCGAGGCCAGCGTCCTGGCGCACCTCGCCGACGGCGGTGCCCTCAGCCAGGTGGAGCTCGCCCGCCGCGTCGGCACCGGGCGCGCCCGGGTCGGGGTGCACATCGACTCGCTCGAAGCGAAGGGAGCCGTCCGCCGCGACGCCGACCCCGACGACCGGCGCGTCTGGTTGGTCTCGCTGGAGCCGCTCGGCTTCGACCTGTGGCAGCGGTCGGTCGACGCCGACCGTGCCCTCCGGAAGGAGCTTCGGGCGGGAACGACGCAGGAGGAGCGCGCGGCGCTCGACGCCGCCCTCACCCGGATCCGTGACAACGCAGAAGCCTTCCTCGCGCGTGCCGACCGCTGACCGGCAGGCGCGAGCCGGGAGAGGGTCAGGCGATGGCGCGGAACCGGCGCCGACCGCGGTCGTCCGCCTCGACGTGACCGGCGCAGCAGCCGGCGAAGTGCGTCCCGATCATGAGCGCCCCGCTGTCGACGACCTCGTCGACGAGATCGCTGCGGGCGCTCACGCCCCGCACCAGGTCGAGGTCGGCACGCATCTGCCAGCCCGGCTCGTGGACCTGCACCGGGTGGTGGAGGACGTCACCGGTGATGACGGCTCGCTCGCCGTTGGACTCGATGTCGATGGAGACGTGACCGGGCGAGTGGCCGGCCGTGCTGCGCAGGCGGATCCCGTCGGCGAGCTCGTGGTCGCTGTCGACGAGCTGGACGAGCTCGTCGACGAAGAGCGGATGGATGGACTCGTCGACGGCTCGGGTGAAGTCGGTCTCCGGATCGCGCTCGACCGCAACGCGCCAGTGCTCCCACTCGTCGCCGGGGATCACGTGCCGGGCCCACGGGAACGTCGGCGCCCAGCGGTCGTGCACCCGGTGCGTGCTCCAGCCGATGTGGTCGAAGTGCAGGTGGGTGAACGCCACGACATCGATGCGCTCGAGGCCGCCGACCGAGTCGGCGAGGTCCTCCAGGAACGACGTCTGGAGGGGCTGCGGGAGGAAGAACCGCTGCCTGTCATTGCCGATGCAGGGATCGACGAGCATCAGGGTCCCCGGGGCCTCCAGCACGAAGGCCTGGAAGGCGAGGCGCAGCCGGCCGCCGGCCGTGCACCACTCCGAGAGCCAGGGCTCCTCGTCCAGAGCGCGGCGCACCTCCGTTGCGTCCTCGAAGAAGACCTCGGGCTCGCGGGCGTGCTCGTACTCGCGCACCCGCGTGATCACGATGTCTCCGACGGCGGCGACCTTCTCTGCCTTCACGTCCGCGAGCCTACGTCCGGGCGCACGATCTGCCGTGACGTTGCCGGCCCTGGCGGTCGCGGCATTCAGCCGGGACGAGACGCCTGCACTTGCACTTTCCGATCGACGGCATTGGAGGCCGAGCCGACCGGGCGCTCGCCAGGGCCTGCGCGTGGCGATTTGGCGCGGGAGCACCGGCTCGACAGCTCGGCCGACCGGCGACGCAGCACGGTGACCGGCAGCGACGCGGACCATCCGCGCATGCGCTCAGGCGAAATCGCAGATCCAGGGACGGGGGGATCATGGACGAGCGTCACGTCGACGCAATCCTGGTTGCGTACGAGAACGAGCTACGGGTGCCCGCGGTTCGGCGCTGCTTGGTCGGCATGGTGCGCTGGCTCGCTCTCGGTGCCGCCTACACCGGCGCCATGATCTATGGGCCGACTCGGGCGATGGAATCGATCCTGCCCGACCGTCGCTCTCCTCGGGCACGGGTCGACCTCGGGTCAGCGACCCAGCGGGAAGCCGGTCCGCGGGTGGGGTGGGGCCATGGGTGATCTTCAGCTCGCGGCGCTGGTCGCCGACGATGTGGGAGATGGCGGGCATGTCGCCGCCAGGGCGGTTCAGCGTGTCGCCGTCCCCGCCTGCGTCGGGCCTCACGCCAGCACGACGGTCGCGTATCGGCGCTCCGCGTTTCCGCGGGGTGGGGCTCCTTGATCACGGTGTGAACGAATCGCGCTCCCCATGAGACATCTCTGCCGGAAGGTCGTGGGACGATGTCTCTCCCGCCGCCGTACTGGACGAGAGGTGGTTGTGATGCGGTCCTCGATGGATGCTCGTGGGGCGGTCGGGTCGTGAATCCGGCGGTGGTCCTGGCGGTGGGTGGGATGGCGATGTTCGGGGCGTTTCCCGGGCGCCGGGGCCGGGCCCGGAACGGTCCAGCCGCCGCCGATCCGGCGAGGCTCCATCCCGTCGAGCTGGGATTCCTCCTCGCCGGGCGCGACGTGGCCATCACCGCGGCGTGCACCGGGCTCTACCAGCGGGGCGTGCTCGTCCCCCGGGACCAGGCCGAGTCCGCCGACGTCTGCCCGCTGGCCGCACCCGGCGGTCGGATCGTCGACGGTCACCCGGTGGAGCGGGCCGTCGTGGCCACCGTGTCTGACGGCGTGGATGTGACGTCGTTCTGGATCCGGATGCGCGCGGCCGATGCCATGGACGAGCTGCGCCGGAGTCTCACCGACGCCGGCTTGCTCCGGCGTCCGCCGGCCTTCGGGCCGAAGGCGCTGATCACCCGGCGCCGCACGGCGGCGGGCGATCGGCTCGTGGCCGCGGCAGCGGCCTCAGCGCCGCCCGCCGGGGCGGACCAGCCGGAGGATGCGGGGGCACGCCGGGTCGCGTCGCTGGGCGTGCTCGAGGTGCGGTCCGTGGAGCCCGTACTCGCCGAGGCCCTCGGTCTGGGCCGGCCGATGTTGGCCGACTCGAAACCCAAGAGCGGCGACGCGTGGTACCTCGACCCCACTGCGCACCTGGGCGCCGGCGGTTGGGTGTGATACCGCTCGGCCAGCGTCCTTCTCTCCCGGTCCGGGTTCGACCATTCGGTCGGCCGCTAGTTGAAAGTTGACAGTTGACCGGAACGCGGGGTGATGGTTGCCGGTTCGGTCGTGAGACTCCCGCCCGGCCCGTGACGGTGAACGTGCATCGCTGCTGCTGAGTGTCACAGGCGCACGTGCCCCCGGCCATGGATCACCCGGCTCCGTGTGCGGCCAGGGAAGCCGGTTCATCTTCCCCGCCACCACCCAAAGTACACGAGGGTGGGGGTCTTGCGGCAAGGACCCCTGGTGTGCTGACAGTGCACGCCACAGGCCGGCGCGCAGGCGTCGGCGCGACCGACAGCAGGGATGAGAGAGACCCGAGGGCTGGAGGGGAAGGTGGCCGGATGGGCAGCTACGTGCTGGGTTTCCAGGAGATCGACCGGACGCAGGTCGCGGTCGTTGGCGGCAAGGGCGCGCACCTAGGAGAGCTTTCGCGGATCGAAGGCATCCGCGTGCCGGCCGGCTTCTGCGTGACGACGGACGCCTTCCGGCGGATCATGGCGCAAGCGCCGTCGACCGACGATCGGGTCGATCGGCTGTCGGGCCTGAACCCGGACGACCGGGAGGCGATTCGCACGCTCAGCGCGGAGGTCCGCCGGACCCTCGAGGGGATCGTCATCACCGACGATCTGGCGGCGGCGATCACCCGGCCCCTCGCACGGCTCGGCGAGCAAGCCGCCTACGCCGTCCGCTCCAGCGCGACGGCCGAGGACCTGCCGGCGGCCTCCTTCGCTGGCCAGCAGGACACGTACCTGAACGTCGTGGGGCCGGCGGCGATCCTCCGGCACGTCAGCCGGTGCTGGGCCTCGCTCTTCACCGAGCGCGCCGTGACCTACCGCCTGCGCAACGGCGTCGACCACCGGAAGGTCCACATGGCCGTGGTCGTGCAACAGATGGTCTTCCCGCAGGCCGCCGGCGTCCTGTTCACGGCTGACCCCGTCACCGGCAACCGGAAGGTTGCCGCCGTGGAGGCGACGCTCGGCCTCGGTGAGGCCCTGGTCTCCGGCCGGGTGAACGCGGACGCCTACCAGGTGCGCGACGGCGAGGTCGTCGCCAGGGCGGTCGCCACCAAGCGGCTCGCCGTCCACACGCTGCCCGCCGGCGGGACGCAGGAACAGGCGGTCGAGCCGGCGCGGCAGGAGCAGCCGGCGCTGACGGATGCGCAGGTGGTGCGGCTCGCGCATCTGGGCCGGCGGATCGAAGCGCACTTCGGCCGCCCCCAGGACATCGAATGGTGCCTGGTCGACGACGGCTTCCAGATCGTCCAGAGCCGGCCGATCACCACGCTGTTCCCCGTCCCGGCGGTCGGCGACGGGGAGAACCACGTCTACGTCTCGGTCGGTCATGGGCAGATGATGACCGACCCCATGAAGCCCCTGGGGTTCTCGATGTGGCAGCTGACGGCCATGGCGCCGATGCACGAGGCCGGCGGAAGGCTGTTCGTCGACGTCACCCGGCACCTGGCCTCGCCGGTGAGCCGGGCCGGCCTCCTGGAGGTCTCGGGGCGATCCGATCCGCTGATCAGGGACGCCCTGGAGACCGTCCTCGACCGCGGCGACTTCGTCCCGTCGCTCCCGGACGCGGGTCCCGGCGGGCCGCGAGCGGGCGCCGCGCCCGCCCTGATCGAAACCGATCCGGCCATCGTCACCGAGCTGATCGAGCGCAGCCAGGCGTCCATCGCCGCCCTGCGGCGCGACATCCGGACGACGTCCGGACCGGCGCGGTTCGACTTCCTCCTGGAGGCCTTCGAGGAGCACAAGCGGGTCCTCAGCGATCCGCTGAGCATGCAGGCGATCATGGCGGGGATGGAGGCCACGTGGTGGCTCAACGACCAGCTGCAGGAGTGGTTGGGCGAGAAGAACGCAGCCGACACGCTCACGCTGTCCGCCCCCGACAACGTCACGTCGGAGATGGGACTGGCGCTGCTCGACGTCGCCGACGTCATCCGCCCGCATCCGGAGGTGGTGGCCTTCCTGCACGACGTCGAGGACGAGGGCTTCCTGGACGAGCTGCCGAAGCTGGCGGGCGGGACCGAAGCGCGCGAGGCCATCGAGGCCTACCTCGACCGGTACGGCATGCGCTGCGTCGGCGAGATCGACATCACGAGGCCGCGTTGGCGCGAACGACCCGCCACGCTCGTGCCCGTGATCCTCGACAACATCAGGAACTTCGAGCCGGGCGCCGGCAGGCGGCGCTTCGAGCACGGGCGGCAGGAGGCGGAGAAGAAGGAGAAGGACGTGCTGGAGCGCTTGCGGGCCTTGCCGGACGGGGAGCAGAAGGCCGACGAGGCCAAGCGGATGATCGACCGGGTCCGGACCTTCATCGGGTACCGGGAGTATCCGAAGTACGGCATCGTCAGCCGCTACTTCGTCTACAAGCAGGCCCTGCTGGAAGAGGCCGAGAGACTCGTGCAGGCCCACGTGCTCGCGGAGACGGAGGACTGCTTCTACCTCACGTTCCAGGAGCTCCACGACGTCGTGCGCACGCATCAGGTGGATGACCGGCTCATCCGCCAGCGCAAGGACGAGTTCACGTCGTATCAAGCGCTCACGCCGCCCCGGGTGCTCACCTCGGAGGGCGAGGCCGTCGCCGGGGCGTACCGACGCGATGACGTGCCGGCCGGTGCGCTGGTCGGCTTACCGGTCTCCGCCGGGACCATCGAGGGGCGGGCCCGAATCATCCACGACATGGCGGAGGCCGACCTCGAAGCGGCCGACATCCTGGTCACACCCCACACCGATCCCGGCTGGTCGCCTCTGTTCGTCGCCATCGCCGGTCTGGTGACCGAGGTGGGGGGCCTGATGACCCATGGCGCCGTGATCGCACGGGAGTACGGCGTGCCGGCCGTCGTGGGCGTGGAGCACGCCACCCGGCTGATCCGCGATGGGCAGCGGATCCGCGTGCATGGAACGGACGGGTACGTCGAGATCCTGCCTTAGAGGCCGAGCGGATAGGGCGCTCGCCACGGCCTACGCGTGGGGATTTGGCGTGGAAGCACCAGCTCCACAGCTCGGCCGACCGGCAGCGCAGCACGGTGACACGCGCGGGCGTGACCTATCCGCTCGAGTCCTTAGGAGATTGCGGCCGAACGCGACCCCGACCTCCTGTTCGCCTGGCTCACCCGGCGCATCGACGACGCACGGCTGCCCGACCGGCGCACCGTCATCGAAGTGACGACGCACTACACACGCCACCACCGGTGCTGGCTGGTGATCGAACGAGACCACGAACCCTACGGCGGCTTCGAGGACCCCCTGCTCGACCAGTCCCGCTACATCTACATCACCGTCGCGATCACCGTGCTCATGGCCCTCGCACACGGAACACGCCGCTGGGCCGACGCATTGGCCGACGGCTCGATCATGACCTCCGGCGATCCCGATCTCCTCAAGCAACTCCCAGACTGGTTCCACTGATCGCGGGGCGAGACGCAGTGGGCCAACCCGGGGCCGGGGTCCTCGGCGGGCAGGGACGCCCGACGAGAGGCGGTGGCGGCGCCGGCGTGCCGCGGCGGATCGTGCGTACCCCGTTCCGGCCGTGTGGCGATGACGCACCCGGCGGGACGCGGCCGCCGGGCTCGGCCCGGCTTTGGGGAGAGTCATGTACTACGCACACAGGACCGCGCGGCGTGTCGCCCTGAGCGCGTTGCTGGCGACGGCGGTCTCCTGGACGGGGGCCGCGCGGGTGGCGGCCGGCGCCGGCGACCTCGACCCGTCGTTCGGCGACGGCGGCACCGTCACCCTGTCGATGGACGGCATCGTCGACGTGTGGCGCGTCTCGGGGCTCGCCGTCGAGCCCGAGGACGGCTTCGTCGTCTCGACCGGCACGACCGGGTCCGGCACCCTCAGCGGCGTGCTCATGCGGTTCGGCGCGGACGGCGAGCGGGACGAGGAGTTCGGCACCGGCGGGGTCGTCCACACCGACGCGGGCGGGTGTGTGCTCTGCGGTGGCGACATGGCGCGGCAGCCAGACGGCAAGCTGCTCGTCTCGGGCGCCCGCTTCTCCTACCCCCTGCTGTTCGCCACGGCGGTGGCCCGCTTCAACGCCGACGGCAGCGTCGACGACGGGTTCGGGGCGGGTGGCCTGGCGGCGGTGACCCAGGACACGGCGGGCATCGGTCACAGCGTGGCCCTGCAGCCCGACGGGAAGGTCCTGGTCGCATCGCAGTCGCTCGGCATCACCCGCTTCAACGCCGACGGCACGATCGACACGAGCTGGGGCGGCGGCACCGTCCACGCGGCGGAGGCGGTGCCCACCGACGGCCGGAACGTGTACACCAGCGACCTCGCCGTCCAGCCCGACGGCAAGGTCGTCGTCGCCGGTCACGTGCCGCAGACCTACGAGGGCAACGCGGAGCGGCTCGTCGTCGTGCGGCTGGGCCCCGACGGCGCCCTCGACACCGGCTTCGGCGCGGGCGGCGTCGTGCAGGTCGACGCCTTCACGCAGCCCCGGGCGCTCGCCGTGCAGCCCGATGGCGGCATCGTGGTCGCCGGGGACTCCGGCGGTCGCCTGGCGGTGATCCGCTTCGCGCCGGACGGCCCGATCGACGGCGCCTTCGGTGAGGCTGGTGTGGCGACGGCGCCGGCCGCCGCCCCGACCCGGGCGACCGCGCTCGCCCTCCGGCCCGACGGCCGGATCGTGGTCGGCGGCGACACCGGCGGCACCACCAACGACAACAGCTCCTTCGTCGTGGCCACGTTCATGCCCGACGGCGTCCTCGACGCCCGCTTCGGCGACGGCGGCACGACGGCCACCGACC
>DASSGC010000489.1:0-8187 GCA_035693765.1 Acidimicrobiales bacterium | reverse complement strand
CACGACCGCTGGTTCCTCGACCGGGTCGCCACCCACATCCTCGCGTTCGAGGGCGACAGCGTCGTGCGCTGGTTCGAGGGCAACTTCAGCGAGTACGAGGCATGGCGCCACAAGGAGCTGGGCGCGGAGGCCGACCAGCCCCACCGCATCAAGTACAAGCCACTGGTCCGCTGACCCCGGGCTGTTGCCCGACCATCCCAGATCCCACGCGTAGGCCGTGGCGAACGCCCTGCCCGCTCGGCATTGCCGGTCGGCCGACCTGTCGAGCCGGTGCTCCCGCTCCAAATCCCCCCGCGTAGGCCGTGGCGAACGCCCTGCCCGCTCGGCCTCTACGTCGGCGAGCCGCCCGCGCGCCGGAGGCCGTCGAGGAGGCGCAGCACGAGCGCGGCCTGGTCGACCGGGCCGCCGTCGTCGGGGGTGAGGTGCAGGTCGGGCGCGTCCGGCGCCTCGTACGGGTCGTCGATGCCCGTGAACCCCGTGATCTCCCCGGCCCGGGCGCGGGCGTAGAGCCCCTTGGGATCGCGCGCCTCGCACACCTCGATCGGCGTGTCCACGTGCACCTCGCCGAACGGCCGGCGGGCGGCGGCGTGGATGTCCCGCGCCCGGGCGCGGTCGGCCCGGTAGGGGCTGATCACCGGCACCAGGGCGGTCACGCCGGCGTCGGCGAACAGCCGCGCCACCTCGCCGATGCGGCGGATGTTCTCGCTGCGGTCGGCGGCGGAGAACCCGAGGTCCGCGTTGAGCCCGTGGCGGACGTTGTCGCCGTCGAGCAGGTAGGCGGGGCGGCCCGCGGCGACCAGGGCTCGCTCGACCTCCACCGCCACCGTCGACTTGCCCGACCCCGACAGGCCGGTGAACCACACGGTCGCCCCCTGGGACGGGCGGTCGGCCCGGGTGACGGTGCCGTGGTGCCAGACGACGTGCTCGCTGCGCCCGCGCGCGGCGGCCGTCATTCGACCTCGGTCGGGCCGAGGACGATGCCGGCGCCGACCGTGTTGTTCGTCACCTCGTCCACCAGCACGAAGCTACCCGTCGTCCGGTTGCGCCGGTAGGCGTCGAAGAACAGCGGCACGGTCGTCCGCAGGCGCACCCGGCCGATCTCGTTGAGCGTCAGGCTCCCCGCCGCCTCGTCCCGGTGCAGCGTGTTGACGTCGAGCCGGTACTGCAGGTCCTTGACCACCGTCCGGCCCCAGCGGGTGGTGTGCTTCACGGCCAGCTTCGCGCCCGCGCGCAGCTCGGACTCGGCGCTGAGCCAGCAGACCATGGCCTCGAGGTCCTGCCCGACGTGCGGCCGGTTGCGGACCCGGCACAGCATGTCGCCCCGCGAGACGTCGATGTCGTCGGCCAGCCGGATGGTCACCGCCATCGGGGCGAACGCCTCGTCGACCGGCCCGTCGGGCGTGTCGAGCGACGCGATCGTCGACGTGAGCCCCGACGGCAGGACCACGACCTCGTCGCCCGGCTTCAGCACCCCGCCCGCCATCGTGCCGGCGTAGCCGCGGTAGTCGTGCAGCTCCGGGTGGGTCTGGTCCTGGGGGCGTATCACGTACTGGACCGGGAAGCGGGCGTCGATGAGGTTCCGGTCGCTGGCGATGTGCACCTCCTCCAGGTGGTGCAGCAGCGACGTCCCCTCGTACCAGTCCATGTTCGCCGACCGTTCCACCACGTTGTCGCCGTGCAGCGCCGAGATGGGCACGAACGTGAGGTCGTGCACGTCGAGCTTCATGGCGAACGAGCGGAACTCGGCCTTGATCTCCTCGTAGCGCTCCTGTGACCAGTCGACCAGGTCCATCTTGTTGATGCAGACGACCAGGTGGGGGATGCCGAGCAACGAGGCGAGGAACGCGTGGCGGCGCGACTGCTCCAGCACCCCCTTGCGGGCGTCGACGAGCACCAGGGCGAGGTCGGCGGTCGAGGCCCCGGTGACCATGTTGCGCGTGTACTGGATGTGCCCCGGGGTGTCGGCGATGATGAACTTCCGCCGGGGCGTGGCGAAGTAGCGGTAGGCGACGTCGATGGTGATGCCCTGCTCGCGCTCGGCCCGCAGGCCGTCCGTCAGCAGGGCCAGGTCGGTGTGGACGTCGCCGCGTGCCAGGCTGGTGCGTTCGACGGACTCGAGCTGGTCCTCGAAGATCGCCTTGGAGTCGTAGAGCAGGCGGCCGATGAGCGTCGACTTCCCGTCGTCGACGCTGCCCGCGGTGGCGAACCGGAGCATCTCCATCAGAAGTAGCCCTCCCGCTTGCGGTCCTCCATGCCGGCCTCGCTGATGCGGTCGTCGGCCCGGGTGGCGCCGCGTTCGGTGATGCGGCTCACGGCGACCTCCTCGATCACGGCGGCGAGGTCGGCGGCGGGCGACTCGACCGCGCCGGTGCAGGTGGCGTCGCCGACCGTGCGGAACCGGACGGTGCGCTCCTCGTACTCCTCGCCGTCGGCCAGGGTGATCCAGGGCGACTCGGCCAGCCACATGCCGTCACGGGCGAAGACCCGGCGGGCATGGGCGAAGTAGATGCTCGGCAGCTCGATGTCCTCGGCGGCGATGTACTGCCAGATGTCGAGCTCGGTCCAGTTCGACAGGGGGAACACCCGGATGTGCTCGCCCTTGCGGTGGCGCCCGTTGTAGAGGTTCCAGAGCTCGGGACGCTGGTTCTTCGGGTCCCACTGGCCGAAGTCGTCCCGGAAGCTGAACACCCGCTCCTTGGCCCGGGCCTTCTCCTCGTCGCGACGGGCGCCGCCGAACACGGCGTCGAAGCGGTGCTCCTCGATGGCGCCGAGCAGGGGCACGGTCTGGAGGCGGTTCCGGCTGGCGTGGGGCCCCGTCTCCTCGACGACGCGGCCGGCGTCGATGGCCTCCTGCACGCTGGCCACCACCAGCCGCACACCCAGCTCGGCCACGCGCCGGTCGCGGTAGTCGATGACCTCCGGGAAGTTGTGCCCGGTGTCGACGTGCATCACCGGGAACGGCAGCCTCGCCGGGGCGAAGGCCTTGACGGCCAGGTGCAGCATGACGGCGGAGTCCTTGCCGCCGGAGAACAGCAGGACCGGGCGCTCGAACTCGGCGGCGACCTCGCGGATGATGTGGATCGCCTCGGACTCGAGCGCTTGCAGGTAGGTCAGCTCGTACGACCTCGGCTGCGGGGTCGACGGTGCGGTGCTCGGCATCAACTCTCCAGGCTAAACCTGACCAACTTGGTAGGCAATTTGGGCCGGTCTGGTAAGCAGGACGCATGCCCGAGGCACCCCGTGATGCACAGCCGGCCGGCCCGGCCGACCCGGACGACCACGCGCTGGCCGGCCGGCTGGCCACCGAGGCCGGGCGCCTGCTCGTCGACCTGCGGGCCCGCCTGGCGGCCGACGGCGTGGGGGGCAAGGCGCTCGGCAAGGAGGGTGATCGCCGGGCCCACGACCTGCTCATGGCCGGCCTCGCCACGGCCCGGCCCGGCGACGCCGTGCTCTCGGAGGAGGGCGTGGCCGACCCCGCCCGGCTCGCCGCCCGGCGGGTGTGGATCGTCGACCCGCTCGACGGCACCCGGGAGTTCGGCGAGGTTCCCCGCACCGACTGGGCGGTGCACGTGGCGCTCGTGATCGACGGCGTCCCGGCGGCGGGCGCGGTGGCGCTGCCCGCGCGCGACCTGACCCTCGTCACCGACCCGCCACCACCGCCGCCACCGGCCTGGGGCGGGCCGCCGCGGGCGCTGGTGAGCCGCACCCGGCCGCCCGCCCACGCCCGGCGCATGGCCGACGAGCTGGGATGGGAGCTGGTGCCCATGGGCTCGGCGGGCGCCAAGGCGATGGCCGTGGTGCTCGGCGAGGCCGACGTCTACGCCCACGACGGCGGCCAGTACGAGTGGGACTCCGCGGCGCCGGTGGCGGTGGCCGCGGCCGCCGGGCTGCACGTCTCGCGGATCGACGGGTCGCCGCTGGTCTACAACCGCCCCGATCCCTACCTGCCCGACCTGCTCGTGTGCCGGCCGGAGCTGGCGGCCGACGTCGTCGCCTTCGTCGCCCGCGCCTGACGGCCGCCGTCTCCGGCCGAGCGGATAGGGCGCTCGCCACGACCTACGCGTGGCGATTTGGCAGGAAACCACCAGCTCCACAGCTCGGCCGGCAGGCAACGCAGCACGGTGACACGCGCCGGCGTGGCCTATCCGCGCACGCTCTCACTCCCACCGGGCCGCACGGTCGGTCACAGGCCGTCCCACACCATGCCGCCCCCCGGGCCGGCGCGCAGCAGCTCGATGGGGTCGCGCTTGTCGATGTGGCCCATCAGGCCGTTGTAGATGCCGTAGCCGCACAGGCGGGCCAGCCGCTCGTCGAACCCCTGCGCGATCGACCGGGGGACGCCGAGCTGCTGGTTCTCCTGCTGGCGGATGTAGCCGGCGCAGTAGTTGCAGGCGATGCCGACCCGGCGCCGGGTGGTGGTGTTGGCCCCACCGCCGTGCCACAGGCTGCCGTGCCACACGAGCACGCTGCCGCGGGGCATCTCCGCGGCGACCGACTCGTAGGCCCGGCCGTACTCCGGCGAGTCGTCGCGGTGCGTGCCGGGCACGATGCGGGTGGCGCCGTTGGCCTCGGTGAAGTCGGTGAGCGCCCACATGGTGTTGCACACCACCGCCGGGTGCGGCTTGGGCAGCGGGATGAGCTGGTCGTCCGCGTGGATGGGCTGGGGGGTCTCGTCGGGGCCGATGGCGATCGACGAGAGCGACGACAGCAGGCACCCGGGGTCGAGCACCCCCTCGACGAGCGGCAGGACGTTGGGGTGGGTCGGCACGCGGGCGAACACCGGGCCGTGGACGAGCAGGTTGTACACCCGCACGGTGCGCCGGCCCTCGAACGAGTTGTCGGCGGGAACCGCGGCCACCTCCCGCTCGGCGGCGTCGAGCGCCGCGACGAGGTCGTCGACCAGATCGGGCTCGATGGCGTCCTCGACGATCGTGTAGCCCCGGTCCTCGATCCGGGCGAGATGGTCGGCGACCTCGCCCTCGCTCAGCGTCCGCATGAGACGACCGTAGAGGATGCGGCCGCACGGCGTCCTCGCGCCGCGGCGGCGGATCCGGCCGGGCGCGAGCGCTCGCGGACGGGGAGCTACCGCTCGCGGGGCTCGTCAGGGACGCGGACCACCACGTCCTCGTCCCCCGCCGGCGCGAACGCGAGGGCCAGGACGTGATCGGCAACCCAGGCGGGGCTGTTGAACCCGTCGTGCCGGGCGAGGGCCCGGAACCGCTCGACCGCCGGGAACCGCTCGGGGCCCGTGGCCCGGATCGCCGCCTGCATCCCCGTGTCGACCACGCCCGGCGCCACGGCGTGGGCCCGCAGGCCGGCGTCGGCCTCCTCCACCGCCACCACCCGGGTGATCTGGTCGACGGCGGCCTTGGCCCCGCAGTAGGCCGCCCATCCGGCGTACGGGGTCCGGGCCGCCCCGCTGGTGATGTTGACGAGCACGCCGCCGCCGAGCCGCGACCGCACGTGGCGGGCGAAGGCCGCGCTGCCGTGCAGCACGCCGAGCACGTTGACCTCGACGACCTCGCGCACGCCGTCGGGGTCGACGTCGCGCAGCGGGCCGATCGGACCCAGCGCCCCGGCGTTGTTCACCCACAGGTCGATGCGCCCGAACCGCCCGATCACCGTGTCGCAGAACCGGTCGACCGCCGCCGCGTCGGTCACGTCGACCGCGGCCACCACCGACGCCGACCCGGGCGGCGCCCCGGGCTCCGTGCGGGCGGCGAGGCCGAGGCCCAGCCCGACCGTGGCGAACCGGGCGGCCATCCCGGCGCCGAGGCCCCGGCTGGCGCCGGTGACGACCGCCACCCGCCCGGCCGCACGCGGGACGGGATCTACGGTGCGTTCCATGACGCGATTCGAGCAGGCGGTGGTGGCCGTCCTCCAGTCGCTCGGGCGAGGCGAGGTCGTCACCTACGGTGAGGTGGCGGCCGAGGCCGGTCACCCGGGGGCCGCGCGCGCCGTCGGGCGGCTGCTCGCCGACGGGGTCGTCGACGGCCTGCCCTGGTGGCGGGTGGTGACCAGCACCGGCCGGCTGGTCCCCGGCCACGAGGTCGAGCACGCCCGGCGACTGCGGGCCGAGGGCGTGACGGTGGTCGACGGGCGGGTGGTGCCCGGGGCGTGACGGTGGTCGACGGGCGGGTGGTGCCCAGGGCGTGACGGCACCTCGACCCGAGGTGTCGAGCCGGGCCACCGTCCGGCAGACTCGGACCCGTGGCCGCCCCCACCGACCTCGCGCAGGGAAGCTTCAGCGACGCGCCGCCCTGGACCATCGACGACCCGGATGCGCTCCCCTGGCGCCGGGGGCTGGCCGACGTCCGTGCCCGGGTGCTCGCCGAGGTCCCCGTCCTGACCACCCCCGACCGCTGGCCCCCGGGCGACCGGCTCGTGACCGTCACCCGCCGGCTCGGGGCCGCCGTCGCCCTGTGGTCGCTGCGGGAGCGGCGGGCAGGCGAGAGCACCAGCCGGGCCGGCATCTCCCGGCGCCTGCGGGTCGCGGCCGAGCGCCTCGGACCCACCTACATCAAGCTCGGCCAGATCATCAGCTCCGGCGAGGGGATCTTCCCGGCGGAGCTGGTCGCGGAGTTCAAGAAGTGCCGCGACCAGGTACCGGCCGAGCCCTTCCGGGTGGTGCGTGAGGTCATCGAGGCCGACCTCGGGCGGCCCCTCGGCGACGTGTTCCGGTGGATCGACCGCACGCCCCTCGCCGCCGCCTCCATCGCCCAGGTCCACGGGGCCACGCTCCGCACGGGCGAGCGGGTGGTGGTCAAGGTCCAACGCCCGACCGTGGCCCGGCTCGTGCGCGACGACCTGCGCGTCATGGCCTGGCTGGCGCCCAAGCTGACCGGCCGCATCCCGATCGCGGCGCTCGCCAACCCGCCGGCGCTCGTGGAGCTGTTCGCCCAGACCATCGCCGAGGAGCTCGACTTCCGGCTCGAGGCCGAGAACATGCTCGACGTCGCCCGGACCTTCGCCGACCTCGGCCAGCGGGGCTACGTGATCCCCCGCCCCCACCCCACCCTCGTGACGCCCCGCGTCCTGGTCATGGAGCGGCTCGACGGCTTCCGGTTCGACGACGTCGCCGGCATGCGCGGCGCCGGGGTCGACACCGAGGCCGTCGTCCGCACCGGGATGATCGGCTTCGTGGAGGGGGCGATCCTCCACGGGATCTTCCACGGTGACCTGCACGGCGGCAACCTGTTCGTGCTGCCCGACGGGCGCACCGCGCTGCTCGACTTCGGCATCACCGGGCGGCTCGACGAGTCCCGGCGCCTGGCCTTCCTGCGCCTGTTGATGGGCGGGAGCGCCAACGACGTGATGGCGCAGCTCACCGCGCTGCGCGACCTGGGCGCCCTGCCGCCCGACGCCGACCTCGACGTCGTGTTCCGCGAGCTGCGCTTCGACGAACCGGTGGTCGATCCCACGACGATGTCGGGCGAGCAACTCGTCGGCGAGCTCCAGCAGGTGATCAAGGCCCTGCTCGGCCTGGGCGCCCACATGCCCAAGGAGCTGATGCTGTTCGTGAAGAACATGGTCTTCGTGGACGGCGCCATCGCCACCCTCGCGCCCGACCTCGACCTGTTCGGCGAGATCGCGTCGCTGTCGCTGTACTTCGCCACCCGGCACGGCGACCGCATCATGGCCGACGTGGGCATCGATCCCCGGACCGTCGACCTCGACATGGCGGGGTTCAAGGCCAGCTTCGGCCTCGACGACGAGACCGAGCACCTGACCCACCGCGAGCTCCGGGCCCGGCGGGAGACGATCCGCCGCAAGCTCGCCGACCGCCCCCGCCCCGGTTCCCGGAGGCGCTGAGCGCGACGCCGCCGCGCCGCGCCGATCGGGTCGGCGAGATCGCGCCCGGCGCGGTGCCGCCGACCCGGTTCGGACACCGCGCCCCGCACCCGGCACCGATGGCCGGTCGCCATCTCCGGCCGGGGGGCACGGTGCCGGGCCCGGCGCAGTTCGCCCTGGCCGACACCGTGGGGTGGCTGATCACGCTGGCCCACCTCGAGCCCGGGCGCGAGGCCGTCACCGCGGCCATCACCATGCAGTTCCTGCACCGACCCCAGCCGGCCGACCTGCTCGGCGAGGGCCGCCTCCTCAAGCTCGGCCGACCGGCAATGCAGCACCGTGACACGCGCCGGCGTGACCTATCCACGCGTTCTCTAGGTTGGGGGGATGCGCCTC
>DASSGC010000488.1:0-8801 GCA_035693765.1 Acidimicrobiales bacterium | reverse complement strand
GGACGCTGCAGCGGTTCCACGGTTTGCTCACGCGCGATGGGCGCTTCGCGGCTGCCGCCTGGGGGCCACTAGACGTGGTGCAGTTCGCCCGGCCCGTCTCGGTCATACTCTCGGCGCTCGACCTGCCGGCACCGTCCCCGGGACGGCCCGGCATCTTCGCGCTCGCTGATCGCCATGCTCTCGCGAACCTGGTTGCCGATGCCGGCTTCCGGGACGTGGAGACAGGGACCGCGGTCTACGAGGCGCCGTCGGCCGAGCACCTCACCGAATGGGCGCAGGACGTGGCGCCACCGATCGCGAACCTCCTGAAGGGACGGCCGCCCGAGGTGCAGGACCAGGTTTGGGGCAAGGTCACCGAGGCATGACGCCGCTTCACGACCCCCGACGGGCGAGTCCGCACCGAGAACCAGGCGATCTGGGTGGCGGCCACCAAGTAGTCGAGGATCGAAGCACCTGACACGTTCGTGCTCGAGCAGGTCGCTCCTTCGATCTCGAATGGTCCGGTGGTCGCGCGCTCGCTGCTCACGCCGACGATGTGATCGTCCATCGAGCTTGTTCGAACCGTCACGCGGCGGTGGTGGGCCGGCGAGCCGAGCCCGCCATCACGGCGGCGAAGCGCTGCTCGACGGCGCGGCACACGCCCTCGGCCACGGCGACGAAGTCGGCGACCGCCGCGGAGGTGCGGCGGCTGGCCGACCACGCCAGCGCGACGTGCCGCGGCTCGGGCGCCGGCTCGATGGGCAGGACGGCGACCGCCGGGTCGTCGGTGTCGACGGTGAGCAGCGGCGTGGCCCAGTAGCCGATGCCCGACGCCACGCACCCCTGGATCGTGGGGTTGTCGTCGGAGCGGAACACGAACGCCGGCGGCGCCGCCGCGGTGGAGGCGGGGAAGATCTCGTCGACGATCGTGCGGCACATCGCGTCGCGGTAGCCGATCATCGGCAGGCCGGCGACGTGCTCGATGGCGACCGACGGGCGCGACGCCTCGGGCGACCCCTTGGGGGCGACGAGGACGAACGGGTCGTCGAGCATGCGCCGGTACTCGAAGCGCGGGTCGCGCTCGACCTCGGTGAAGGTGACGTCCAGCTCGCCGTCGGCCACGAGGGCGAGCAGCTCGGTGACGTCGTGCGACTCGCGCAGCACGATCTCGACGCCGGGGCGCTGGTCGCGGAAGCGCGACAGCAGCTCGGGCAGCACGCGGGTGCCGACGCTCTGCACGGTGCCCACGCGGACGGTGCCGCGCTCTCCGGCCGAGATGGCGGCGATCTCGGCCTGGGCGACGACGATCCGGTGGAGCACGCCGCGGGCGTGGTCGACCATCGTGTGGCCCGCCTCGGTCAATGCGACAGGGCGGGGCCCGCCGGGCCGGTCGAACAGCGGCGTGCCCAGCATCCGCTCGAGGGCGGCGATCTGCTGGCTGACGGCCGACTGGGTGTAGCCCAGCCGGCCCGCGGCCCGCGAGAAGGTGCCCTCGTCAGCGACGGCGACGAGGGCGTGGAGGTGCCGCAGCTCGAGCGCGGACCACGGGCCGGTGGCGGACGGGGTGAGGGGCTCGGCGGAGGAGGACGCCATGGCGTGATGATAAGCCACAGCGATGGGAAGCAGCAGGGACTTTCAGTTTTCGTTATGGATGTGGCGTGGCAGCCTGAACGCATGTTCCTTGTCGACTGCCCCGTCTGCGGCCACCGGGAGCTGCGCGGCACCCGTGCCCTGCTCGACCTGGCCAACACGCCCGACGGCGTCGCGTACGCCATCGCGTGCGGCCGGTGCGGCACGGCGGTCCGCACCGTCACCGGCCGGCTCGCCACCCGCCCCGCCGCCCAGCCGGCGGCCTGAGCCCCTACAGGATGGACTCCACGGCCTCCACGAGCTGGTTCAGGGTCCGCACCTCGAACACGCGGGCGCATTGGGGCGCGTAGGCGCGCAGCACCGAGTCGGTCGTGTCCCACTCGGCCCGCGGCTCGGGGTTCAGCCAGTAGACGGCGCGCGCCCGGCGGGCGATGGCGGCGAGCACGTCGGCGCCATCGGGCCGGTAGTTGGTGCGGGCGTCGCCGGTGACGATCACCGTCGACCGGTGGGTCAGGCCTGACCGCCCGTACCGGTCCCAGAACGCGGCGAGCACGGCGCCGTAGTCGGAGTGGCCGTCCTCGCCGATCACCCGGCCGTGCTGGAGGATCTGCCACGGCTCGATCGGCCCGGTGCTGGTGCGGACCAGCTCGGTGATCTCGTCGACGGCGTCGACGAACGCGAACGAGCGGGTGCCGGCGAGCTCGTCGGCGAGGGCGGAGATGAGCGTGAGCGTGAAGCCGGCGACGTCGGCCACCGACCCGGAGACGTCGCACAGCGCGAAGACCTCGGGCTTGTGCGCCCGGGGTCGCCGGTAGACGACGTCGAGGGGGACGCCGCCGGTCCCCACCGAGCGGCGGGCGGTGCGGCGCATGTCGACCCGCCCGGTGCGCACGTTCTGGCGGCGGCGCCGGAGGCGGGCGGCGAGCCGGCGCACGAGCGGCCGGACCGCGGTGCGCATCTCGTCGAGCTGGGCGGCGCCAGCCCGGGCGATGGCGACGTCGAGGACCGGGGCCGGCTCGCCCAGTTCGACGGCCCCGGTATCGCCGGGTCGCACGAGCCGGGCCCGCACCTGCTCGGTGATGAGGCGGCGCAGGGCCTCGACGCGGGCCGAGATCTCCTCGCGGTCGACCGGCTCGCCCCTCTCGTGGGCCCGCCGGACGGCCTCCTGCAGCAGCCGGGCCAGGTCGACGGCCCGCAGCACGCGGTAGACGTGGTAGCGCTCGGTGCGTACCCCCTCGTCGAAGCCGCCGTGCTGCTCGACGACCTCGTCGGCGAGCACCCGCAGGTCGTCCTCGGTGGCGCCGTCGATCGACCGCCGCACGCGATCGCCGAGCCCGCCCGGGTCGAGGCCGGCGAGGTCGCGATCGGCCGCGTCGGCGCCCGGCGCCCCGGTCGGCGGGCGCGCCCCGGCGGGCCGGGCGGGGAAGCACCGGTCGAACGCCGCGTCGAACCGGGCCTCGTGGTGGGCGTGCTTCACCAGCACGCAGCGCAGCGCGGCGCGGAGCTCGTCGCGGGTACCGAGGTCGATGTGGCGCAGCGCCTCGGCGGCGTCGAGCAACTCGGACAGCGCGATCTCGGCGCCGGCGGCCCGCATCTCGTGGGCCAGCCGTTGGACCCGGGCCCAGATCGCCGCCCCGGCGCGCTCCGGGGCGTGCAGCTCGGGGGGCGCACGCCCGTCGCTCATCGCTTGGCCAGCGCCTCGCTGACGTCGCGGGCCGTCCGCAGGACCGCGGGGAGGATGCTGGCGTGGATCTCGTCGGTGACCGTGCGCCCGGCATGGGTCGACACGTTCATGGCGGCGACCGCTCGGCCACCCGCGTCGCACAGGGGCGCGGCCAGCGAGCGCAGCCCGATCTCGAGCTCTTCGTCGACGAGCGCCCAGCCCTGCTGCCGGACGGTCGCGAGCTCGGCCTCGAGCGCGTCGCGGGTGCGGATGGTGTGCTCGGTGCGGGGCTCGAGCCGCTCGGGCACGATGGCGCGGAGCTGCTCGGGCGTCAGCTCGGCGAGGAGCACCCGGCCCATCGACGTGCAGTAGGCGGGGAGCCGGCTGCCGAGGCCGAGCGAGATGGTCATGATGCGCTTGGTGGGCACCCGGGCCACGTAGATGATGTCGGCGCCGTCGAGCACGGTGACGGACACCGACTCGTTCACCTGCTCGGAGAGCGCCTCCAGGAACGGCTGCGCGATCTGCTGGATGTTGAGCGACGACAGGTAGGCGTAGCCGATGTCGAGCACACGGGGCGTCAGCGAGAAGTGCCGCCCGTTGGTGGACACGTAGCCGAGCGCCTTGAGCGTGAGCAGCAGGCGGCGGGCGGTCGCCCGGGTGAGGCCCGTGCGGTTGGCGACATCGGTGAGCGTGAGCCGGGCGTGGTCGGCGTCGAAGCACCGGATGACGCTGAGGCCACGCTCGAGGGACTGGACGTGCTCGGCCCTTGACATCGGTCACACCCTACGCGATCGTCGGGAGTGTTCTCAATGCGAACGAAAGTCCGCTATGCGAACAGAGCGGTAGGCGAACAACTCGGCGATCACGCGACCGTTCGACGGGGAACCAGCGCGAGGGGGAACCATGGCCACCTACACCACCGCCTTCGGGTCGCTCGACAGCTACGACAAGGGTGGCGTCGAGCCGATCAACGACGACCCGAAGAACTACGTGTTCTCGAACATGTTCGAGGTGGCGAGCACGGCGCGACCCTGGGAGAAGGTCGCGGTCGCCAAGAACATGGAGTACGTGCTCGAGGTGATCCGCGCCGAGGGCACGTCCGGGTGGCGGGCGGCGCCGCACGACGAGTTCGCGCTCGTCGTCGACGGCGAGGTCACCGTCGACCTGCTCGATCCCGACGACGCGCTCGTCGACCCCGACGCCTCCGGGTCGGTCGCCGTCGACGGCGAGCCGCAGGGCACGCGCATGGGGCGCGTGGTCGCCCGGCGGGGCCACATGACCCTGCTGCCGGCGGGCCGCTGCTACCGGTTCTCCGCCGAGCGCCCCGGCGTGATCCTGCTCCAGACCATCGAAGGCCCCGACACCGTGTACCGCTGGGCCGACATCTGCCAGACATCCTGAACGCGCACGAAGGGACCGTCCCATGGCCGACACCGCCACGATCGTCGCATCGACCGAGCCCAACGAGTCCGGCTACCGCAGCTTTCGCCTCGGCGGCTTCACCTTCCGCCGCGACGAGCACTTCGCTCACATCGAGTGGCCCACCGGCCGGCACGTGATGTCGGTCGAGGCCTTCCTCAAGGCGCTCATGCGCGACGTCGCATGGAACTTCTTCTACGGCATCGTCAACTTCGACTCGGTCATCGGCACGATGAACCACTACGGCGACGTCGACCTGTTCGCCGGCCGGTACAACGAGGCGTACCGCAAGGCCGAGCTCGACCACCAGGAGAACTTCCCCCACGACGAGATCATCACCACCTTCATGGCCATGCTCGCCGACTGGACGAACGACGGCTACGACCCGTTCGCCGCCCCGCAGGAGACCGGGTCGCCGTTCGGCGAGAAGCGGGGCGACAACCTCGACGCCATCACCCGCACCCGGGTCACGGCGGCGCGGATGGTGGGGGTGCCCGACGACGAGCCGCTCCGCTCGGACGAGACGGGCCACCCCGTCAACCGCATGTTCGCGGACGTCGACCAGGACGAGCCGACCGTCGAGGCCGAGCCCGCCTACGAGCGCGAGGTGGCGTCGTTCAACCTTTTCGCCTACCTGTCGCGCAGTGACGTCACGTGGAACCCGTCGGTGGTCTCGGTGTGCAAGGACAGCCTCTACTGCCCGACCACCGAGGAGTTCATCCTGCCGATCATCCACGGCAACGACCGGGTCGAGTGGTTCGTGCAGCTCTCCGACGAGATCCACTGGAAGGTCGAGGATCGCGAGACGGGCGAGCCCCGGGCCAACGTGGTGATGAAGCCCGGCGACGTCGCCGCCATGCCAGCGGACATCCGCCACCAGGGGTACTCGCCCAAGCGGGCCATGCTGCTGGTGTGGGAGAACGGGTCGCCGACGCTGCCCGACCTGATCGCCCAGGGCAAGGCGCCGAAGACCGCCGTCGAGTTCTGAGCTCCCATGCCCCTCCAGCACCGCCTGTTCGTCGGCGGCGAGTTCGTCGACGCGCTCGACGGCGGCACCGTCGAGGTGCGCAACCCCCACGACGGCTCGCTGCTGGCCGAGGTGGCCGAGGCCCGCGCCGCCGACGTCGACCGGGCGGTCGCCGCCGCCCGGCGGGCCTTCCCGGCCTGGGCCGCCACGTCGGCCGCCGACCGCGGCCGCCTGCTCATGCGCCTCGCCGACGCGGTCGAGGCCCACGCCGACGACCTGGCCCGGCTCGAGTCGACCGACACCGGCCACCCGCTCAAAGACAGCACGGTGCTGGACGTGCCCCGCACGGCGGCGACCTACCGGTACTTCGGCGGGATGGCCGACAAGTTCGAGGGCGCGGTCGTCCCGGTCGACACCGGGTTCCTCAACTACGTCCGCCCCGAGCCGGTCGGCGTCGTCGGCCAGATCGTGCCGTGGAACTTCCCCCTCATGTTCACGAGCTGGAAGCTCGGCCCGGCGCTGGCCGCCGGCAACACCGCCGTGATGAAGCCGTCCGAGCTGGTGCCCCTGTCGACGCTGCGGCTGTGCGAGCTGATGGTCGAGGTCGGCATCCCGCCGGGCGTGGTCAACGTGGTGCCGGGCTACGGCCACGACGCCGGCGCCCGCATCGCCGCCCACCCCGACATCGCCAAGGTCAGCTTCACCGGATCGACCCGCACCGGCCGGTCGATCGTCGAGGCCTCGGCCGGCAACCTCAAGCGCCTGCAGCTCGAGCTGGGCGGCAAGGGCGCCAACGTGGTCTTCGCGGACGCTGACGTCGAGGCCGCGGTGAACGGCTCGGCCTTCGCCATCTTCCACAACCAGGGGCAGGCCTGCATCGCGGGGTCCCGCCTGCTGCTGCACGAGTCGGTGGCCGACGCGTTCCTCGACCGGTTCCTCGCCCTCGCCCGCTCGATCCGCGTCGGCGACCCGCTGGCGCCGGGCACCGAGATGGGCCCGCTCACCTCGCCCGAGCACCGCGACCGCGTGCTGTCCTACGTGAAGGTGGCCGAAGACGAGGGCGGCGAGGTGCTCTGTGGCGGCACCGCCCCCGCCGACCCCGACCTGGCCGCCGGGTGCTACGTGCTGCCGACCGTCGTGCGGGCCGACCCGTCCTCGCGGGTGTGCCAGGAGGAGGTGTTCGGCCCGTTCGTCACCGTATCCACCTTCCGCAGCGACGACGAGGTGCTCGAGATCGTCAACGGCACCGACTACGGCCTGGGCGGCGGCCTGTGGACCCGCGACGTGTCTCGCGCCCACCGCGCCGCCCGGGCGTTCCGCACCGGCATGGTATGGATCAACTGCTACAAGCGCGTCGGCCCGGGGTCGCCCTTCGGCGGCGTCGGGCAGTCGGGCTACGGCCGCGAGATGGGCTTCGAGGCCATGCGCGGCTACACCGAGCCCAAGTCGATCTGGGTCAACGTCGACGCGCAGATCCCGGCCTGGTACCCGCGGGACTGACTGACCGTGGCCGCCATCACCACGCTGCGGACCGCGGTCGCGGACCTCGTCCACGACGGCGACATGGTCGCCCTCGAGGGGTTCACCCACCTCATCCCGCACGCCGCCGGCCACGAGATCATCCGCCAGGGCCGCCGCGACCTCACCCTGGTGCGCCTGACCCCCGACATCGTCTACGACCAGATGATCGGCATGGGCTGCGCCCGCAAGCTGGTGTTCTCGTGGGGCGGCAACCCCGGGGTCGGCTCGCTGCACCGCTTCCGCGACGCGGTCGAGCGGGGCTGGCCGCACCCGCTCGAGCTCGAGGAGCACAGCCACGCCGGCATGGCGAACCGCTACGCGGCCGGGGCCTCCGGGCTGCCCTTCGCCGTGCTCCGCGGCTACGCGGGCACCGACCTGGTGGCGCACACCGCCAACGTGGCGACCATCGCCTGCCCGTTCACCGGCGCGGAGCTGACCGCCGTGGCGGCGCTGCGCCCGGACGTGACGATCATCCACGCCCAGCGCGCCGACCGCGCCGGCAACGTGCAGCTCTGGGGCATCACCGGCGTGCAGAAGGAGGCGGTGCTGGCGGCGGACCGCTCGCTGGTGACCGTCGAGGAGGTCGTCGACGAGCTCGATCCCCGGCCCGGGGCGATCGTGCTGCCGTCGTGGGTGGTCACGGCCGTCGCCGAGGTGCCCGGCGGCGCCGCGCCGAGCTACGCGCACGGCTACTCCGTGCGCGACAACGCCGCGTACGCGGCATGGGACGGCATCAGCCGTGACCGTGAGACGTTCCTGGCCTGGATGCGCGAGCACGTGCTGGGCCTGGTGCAGACCGCGGGCTGACACGACCAGGAGGGAGATCCATGGCCATCACCACGAAGACGATGACGGACGAGCAGCGCAAGAGCGTGGCGATCGAGTACCTCAAGGCGTTCGACAACGGGGGCATGACGTCGAGCGGCGGCAACATCCTCGACCTGTTCGCCGACGACGCGCAGGTCTACTTCCCCAAGTGGGGGGTGGCCAGCGGCAAGGAGGAGATCGGCAAGCTGTTCGGCGACGTGGGCGGCACGCTGAAGTCGATCACCCACCACTACGCCGAGTTCAACTGGGTGTTCTCCGGCTCGGACCTGGTCGTGTGCGAGGGGACGAGCCACGGCGAGCACCAGGACGGCCCGTGGCGGGCCGGCGTGCCCGACTGGGCGGCGGGCCGGTGGTGCGACGTGTTCGAGATCCGCGACTTCCTCATCCAGCGGGTGTTCATCTACCTCGACCCCGACTACGCGGGGAAGGACACCGCCCGGTACCCGTGGCTCGACGGCGAGGTCGCCGGTTGAGCGCACCGGGCCCACCAGGCTGGAACGCAGACGAGATGATGGCGGTGGCGGCGGCGCGGCGCCTCGCGGACCGCGAGGTGTGCTTCGTCGGCATCGGCCTGCCGTCGACGGTCGCCAACCTGGCCCGCCGCACCCACGCGCCCGGCCTGGTGCTCGTCTACGAGTCGGGCACCATCGGCACCAAGCCCCGCACGATCCCGCTCTCGATCGGCGACGGCGAGCTGGCCGAGACGGCCGACGCCGTGGTGTCGGTGCCCGAGATCTTCAACTACTGGCTGCAGCCCGGGCGCATCGACGTCGGGTTCCTCGGCGCCGCGGAGCTCGACCGGCGGGGCGACATCAACACCACGGTCATCGG
>DASSGC010000487.1:0-2126 GCA_035693765.1 Acidimicrobiales bacterium | reverse complement strand
GTCCTCTAACGACACGCACACCACCCCCTGCGCGGGTCATCGCCGCCCGCACACCAGCCCGCGAGTCGGCCGGCCCCGCCGGGACTGGCGACCGAGGAATCGACAGCGGACGCCGTATCGAACGACGTTCCTGAAGAAGCGTTCGGTGTCAACAGTCTTCGACGAAGTCGAAGGCCGATTTCGTCGGCGTCCTCGCGGCTGACGCCTGGTGTGTGGACGCGCGCGGTCGCCGCACGTGTCGTGTGTGGCGCGGCGGAAGGAGCGGTCAAGGCCGGGCCGTCAGGCCCGCCCGGAGGGCAAGCCTTGAGGGCTCCGAGGGTTCAGTTGTCGCCAGCCACCATGAGATGTTGACCGCCCGTCAGGCGGTCGTGGTCGCGATGATGGTTGGACACAGCGGACCGCACCGTTGCTCAGGGGAACTGAGCGGGGCATCCGGGGTTCGGATGCGCAGACATTCCTTCGTTCCGGGGATCCAGGGCGAGACCGCTGCCTGAACGACGAGGGCGTCCGGGTCGGCCCTGGCGGCGCATGGTGTGTGTCCGGCCACAGCCCGGTGGGCTCAAACAGTTACCTCGGCCACGCCGATCGGTAACCGTGGAGGCTCACGTCGTTCGCCGAGCTCGCACCATGGCTGTGTCCGAACCTCACGTCGTCTCGGCCAGGCACCGGATGTTGCCGTCGCGCAGGCCGTAGTAGACGAGGGTGAGAAGCTTGCGGGCCGCGGCGACCCGGCCGATGTTGCGGCCCCGCCGGCGGGCGACCCGCCCGTAGGTGGGCGCGATGGGGTCGCCGCCGTGGTAGCGGGCGACGGCCTCGATCGCGGCCCAGCGCACGAGATGATTGCCCTGCTTGGTGATGTGCCCACGCTGGACCTTGGTGTCCGACTCGCGGTGCGAGGGCGTCAGCCCCGCCCACGAACACAAGTGACGCGGGGTCGGGAAGCGGGAGGCGTCGCCGATCTCGGCCACGAAGATCGCGGCCATGATCGGCCCGACACCCTTGATGGCCTGGATCGCCTCATACCCCTTGTGGCCGGCCAGGCGGGCGGCGAGCTCGGCCTCGACCACCACCAGCTCGCCGGCGTAGTGGTCCAACAGCTTGAGCAGCGAGTCGACCCGCAGGCGGTACGCGCCCTCGAAGGGCATCTGGGCGATCAGCGCTCGGCCGCCGGGCCCGAACATGTCATCCAGCCTCGGCAAGATCCCTTCCTTGGCCATCACCGCATGGATCTGCGCCTTCGCCGAGGTGCGCAGCGACGTGAGCTTGGCCCGATAACGGACCAGCTCTCGCAGCTCCCGTTGCTCAGCCGGGGCGATGAACGCCTCCGGGAGATCCCCGCGGCGCAGCCGGTTCGCCAGCTCGGTCGAGTCGCGCACGTCGTTCTTGACCCGCCGGGTGTCCCAGTGCAGGCCCAGCGGGTGCACCAGATGCACCCGGGCGCCGTAGGCCTCCAACAAGTCCGCCGCCCAGTACCAGCCATAGGTCGCCTCGAGCGCCACCTCGGGATCCGCTCCGGCCTCCGCGACCGCGCCGGCAAACTCAACCGGGTCGTTCATCACCTGATCGACGCCGAGCACCTGACCGTCGTCGTTCACACGCACGATCACTGACCGGCGCCGATGCAAGTCGATGCCCACGTACTGTCGATGCTGTTCCACCTCGGTCTCCTTCCGTCGACTCCGGGTCGGTGTGCAAACCCCGAGTGTGCTCGCCACGCTCGGTTCCGAACGGCGGGAGGAGGCCAGGTGGTCCGACTCCGCAGCAGCCATCAGCTTCGCTCTCCAAGCAACGGCGCCGGCCGCACCACAACGGCCCGACACGCAGAAGCGGCGCTGCGCTTCTTCATGACATCAACTCGGGGCGCGCGACGTCGGGCGTCGGGTGTCCCCGAACGCGCGGAAGTATCGACATGGGGCATCGCACCTAAGCGCCGTTACACGGGTGCAGCAACTCCCGCGAGCGCGGAGCATGCCACAGGCCGCCCGGTGCCTCGGCCATGCGCGCCCGAGTCGGCGTTCGGCTCGTGAGAGGACGCTCAACGCCTCTCACGGAGCGTGGCGACGTGGGGCCAGCTGAGACCATCACGCGGGGCCAAATCTGACCGGTCATTCCCAGGAACCTCCGCT
>DASSGC010000486.1:0-3200 GCA_035693765.1 Acidimicrobiales bacterium | reverse complement strand
GAAGGCGGCCGTCACGGTCCCGAAGGCGGACAAGCTGCTGCAGCTCACGGTGGACGCGGGCGATCCCGAGCCGCGCACCATCGTCGCCGGCATCGCGCAGGCCTACCCGGACCCGCAGGTCCTCGTCGGCAGGCGCATCGTCGTCGTCGCGAACCTCGCGCCGCGCCCGCTCCGCGGGATCACCTCGCAGGGGATGCTGCTCGCCGCCGGCGAGGCCCCGAATCTCCGGGTGGTGACGGTGGGGGAGGGGATCGCGCCGGGCACCCGGGTGAAGTGAACGCCTCGGGGCGCCGATGAGGCTCGTCGACTCGCACGCACACCTCGACGGCGACGACCTCGCCGGGGACCTCGAGGGCGTGCGCCGGCGCGCCCGGGCGGCCGGCGTGGAGCGGGTGGTGTGCATCGGCCTCTGGCGCGCTCCCGGCGACTTCGGCAACGCGCTGGCCCTGGCCTCGGCCGAGCCCGGCTTCTACAGCGCCACCGCCGGCGTCCACCCCCACGAGTGCGCCCGGGTCCCCGAGGGGGACTGGGAGGCCTGCCGGCGGCTGGCCCGCGACCCGCGGGTGGTGGGGGTCGGCGAGACCGGCCTCGACTTCCACTACCAGCACTCGCCGCGCCCCGACCAGGAGCGGTGCTTTCGCCGATCCATCGCCATGGCGCGGGAGGCCGGGAAGCCCCTGGTGGTCCACGTGCGCGAGGCCGACGGGCCGTGCGCCCGCGTGCTGCGCGAGGAAGGGGTGCCGCCGGCCGGGGGAGTGATCCACTGCTTCACCGGCGACTGGCCCGCGGCCCGGGCCTACCTCGACCTGGGTCTCCTCGTCTCGGTGGCGGGGGTGGTCACCTTCAGGAACGCCGAGGCCATCCGCGAGGCGGTGCGCCGCATCCCCCGCGACCGCCTGCTGGTCGAGACCGACTCGCCCTACCTGGCCCCGGTCCCGCATCGCGGCAGGCGCAACGAGCCGGCCCACGTGGCCGAGGTGGCCCGGGCGGTGGCCGCCCTCTGGGGCGTCGCGCCCGAGGAGGCGGCCCTGGTCACCGCCGGGAACGCCCGGCGCCTGTTCGGGCTGCCCTGATGGCCGTGCCCGCGCGAATGGATCCGGCGGCGCGGCCGCCGGCGGGCCGCAAGGGCCCGCCCTACGAGTCCGTAGGGCGGGGGCTCGTCCCCCGCCGAGGCTCTCAGAGGCAGACCGGGATCGAGACGTCGTCGACGAAGAAGTTGGTCGTGGTGACCTGGCCCGAGTCGTGGGTCTCCGAGTGGAACTCGACCAGGTGGCTCTGGCCGTTGGCGTAGGCGGAGATGTCCAGCACGACCTCGGAGTAGGTGCCCACGCCGCAGCGGGTGTCGGTGGCGGTGACGTGGTAGACCACCGCGCCGTCGATGCGGACATCGAGGAAGTCGGCGGCGACCGGGGCGCACACCGGCGCCTGGAACCAGAACCTCAACGCGTTCGACCCGACCGGGATGAGCACGCTCTGGCGGACGTAGCCGACCTCGGTCAGCGGCACGCCGCCGAACCAGACCCAGTACGTGCCTCCGTGCGCGGGCTGGGAGGATCCACCCGAGCCGCAGTCCGCCAGGCTGCAGAGCGGCGTCCCGAAGTTGGTCGAGAACTGCGCCCAGGCCGGCCACGGGGGACCGGCCTCGAAGCCCGGATCGACGATGGCGTTGGTGCAAGAGCAGCCTTCGTCCACGGTGCCGTCGCAGTCGTTGTCGAATCCGTCGCAGACCTCCGCCGACGGCTGGACGTCCTGCGCGCACTGGGGGGCTCCGCCGCTGCAGTGGTAGGTGCCGGCAGCGCACACGCCGAGCAGGCCGGTGTTGCAGGCGGCGCCGCCTCCCGGATCGCCGTCGTCCACGACCCCGTCGCAGTCATTGTCGAGTCCGTCGCAGACCTCCGCCGACGGCTGGACGTCCTGGACGCAGGGGAGGCCACCGCCCTGGCAGTGCCGGGCGCCGGCGGCGCAGACGCCCGGGAGGCCGGTGGCGCAGGCCGCTCCGCCGCCGGGGTCGCCGTCGTCCACGAGCCCGTCGCAGTCGTTGTCGAGTCCGTCGCAGACCTCCGGGCCGGTCGGCGTGCACGGCGGCGACGAGCTGCCACCGCCGCAGGCCGCCAGCAGCAGGGCCAGGGAACCGACGGGAACCGCACCGCGAAGCCGGCGTGCCGCGACGTATGCCATGAAGCGTCCCTCCCTCGAACCTTCACTATCAGGGCATGGGCCGGACTTTGCAAGGACGAAGTGTGCGCGGGCTCGGCGGTCCCTCGGCGCGCGTTCGGCGGCCGGCGCGGACGCCGACTACCCGTCCCAGCTTCCCCACTCGTCGGCGATGTCCGCGGTGAGCCCCTGGTTGCGCTCCTTCCAGGTCGCCACCTTCCAGCCGCGTCGCTCGGCCACCTCGCGGAACGGCTCCTTGGGGTTCACCACCACCGGGTTGCCCACCGCCTCGAAGAGCGGCACGTCGGCGATGGAGTCGGAGTAGAGGAAGCTGCGGGCCAGGTCGAGGTCGTACCGCTCGGCGACGCGCTCGATGGCCTCGCGCTTGCCTTCCTGGAACACCACCGGCTGGACGATCTCGCCGGTGATGCGGCCACCGCGGACGCGGGTGCGCGTCCCCAGCGCGTCGTGGACCCGCAGGTGGCGCCCGATCTCGTCGACGATGTACTGCGGCGAGCCCGAGGCCAGGACCACGAAGTGGCCCGAGAGCAGGTGCTTGCGGATCTGGCGCACCGCCCCGGCGGTGATCCGCTTGCGCAGGTGCCGCTCGAAGCAGCGGTGGGCGTGGGCCCTGACCTCGTCCGCCCGCAGGCCCGCCTGCGAGGTCGAGCCGACCTCCACCATGTCCCGCTCGCCGATGCGCTTGCGGGCGTAGTCGTAGAGGAGCCGCGGCAGGCGCGCCCGCATCTCCTGCCGCATCACCTTCTCGCTGTACAGATACCAGGTGAAGATGGTCCCGGCGTTGCCGTCGAGGAGCGAGTCGTCGGCGTCGAAGATCGCCGCGATGCGGCCGAAGGGGACCACGGGTCGCTAGGGGCGCTGCCCCCCGCCCTCCGCCGGGGTCTCGGGCGCGGGCGCGGCGGCGGCCGGCGCGGCCTCGGACGGCGGCGCCTCGGCGGATTCGGGGGGCGGCGCCGCGGGCGCCGCCGCGGCCGCGGGTGGGGGTACAGACTCGACCGGGGTCGGGGCGGCGGGCTCGGCGGGCG
>DASSGC010000485.1:0-14415 GCA_035693765.1 Acidimicrobiales bacterium | reverse complement strand
GCCACCCACGTGCCCACGTCGAACACCCACAACGGCCTGCTCGTGCTGACCGAGGCCTGACATCGTCGCCGTGCGGCGCGGCCACGCTCGGTGCGGGGCGGCGCTGCAACTGGCGCTCAACGCGGCCGCGCTCGTCGTGGCCGGCGCCCCGACCCTGGCGATCCAGGCCTTGGCCACCACTCGGGCTATGGGCAAGAAGGCGGCCAACGAGATCCACAGCGTGTTCGCGTGGGACGCCGGCGACAAGGCCTACGCCGTGATCGTCGACAACGAAGAGGGCGCCGACGTCGACATCATCGACATCACCGACCCGAGGAAGGGCCGTCTCGTCGCCGAGTACGACCTCGACCAGATGTTCCCGGGGATCACGCAACCAGGGCTCGACGAGATCTTCCTGCACGACATGGTCGTCAAGGAGATCGGCGGCCGGCAGATCCTGCTGGCGTCGTACTGGGACGCCGGGTACGTGCAGATCGACGTGACCGATCCGCTGAACATCGCCTACCTGGCGGACAGCGACTTCACCTCGCCCGATCCCGAGGCGGCCGAGAGCGACCTGACGGTCGAGCCCGAGGGCAACGGGCACGAGTCCGAGTTCACCCTCGACAACGCCTACGTGATCGGCGCCGACGAAGACTTCGGTCCCTACGCGCTCATCGCCCAGAACGTCGACGACGGCACCGAGATCCACGCCTCGCAGGGCAGCGGCACCCGGCTGCTCGAACCGGGCCAGGTGCTGACCGGCGTGTCCCGGTTCGCGGGCCGGGCCTGCCCCGGCGACCCGGCCGTCCCGGCCGGTGACCCCGCGGTGGTGGACGTCGCAGTGGTCGAGCGGGGCGTGTGCACGTTCACCGAGAAGGTGGCGAGCGTCATCGCGGCCGGCGGCTACGACGCGGTGCTGATCTTCAACCGCACGGGCACCGATGCCTGCGACGGCTCCCTCGGCATGAGCGTCGAGGGCGACATCAACACCTTCGGTGTGGCGCCGCGCGGCGAGGGCTTCGCCATCTTCGACGTCGCCTACGACAACGCCGCCTGCCTGACCGGCACCGGCCCGGCGCAGCTTCCGGTGGCGTTGGGCACCGTGGGCGACACGCTCACGTTCGCCTCGGAGTTCGACGGGTGGGGCTACGTCCACCTCTACGACGGGACGACGATGGCCGAGCTCGACACCTACGCCATCCCCGAGGCGCACGACGAGCTGGTCGAGAAAGGGCACTTCATCGACGAGGGCGGCAACAACTTCTGGGGCGTGCAGGTCTTCGAGCACGACGGCCAGGAGTACGTCGCCGCCAGCGACCGCGACTTCGGGCTCTACATCTTCCGGTACACCGGCGGCTGACCCGACGCGTGGCGGGGCCGGCCGGGCGCTCCCGGCCGGCCCCCGGCGCGGCGCAAGCCTGACCAGGGCATTCTGCCCCTCCCGCGGCCATGTGACCGTGCAAGACGCACAGTGTGCGCGGATCATGGTTGACAACGTGGCCAGTCCGAGCGGACACTTGCCGTTGGGCGGCCAACCGAACGAGGGGAAACCGGGGCTTCGCACGGGCGTGCTCGGCGCTTGTGGTGACGACATCGCTGCTCCACGTGCGGTGTGTCGCGCCCGACGTGATCGCCCGGTTCCATCCCTTGGGGGGAGGAACCAAGATGGGACGGCGATCGATCCGACGGGTGATCTCGCTCCTGGCTGCGTTGCTGATCTCGTTCGTGCTCCCCGCGGCACCGGCGAGTGGCGATCACAACGCCGATCAGCACAGCGACAACATGTCGCTGCTCTTCAACGCACCCAACGCGACCGGGGCGACGAACTCGGACCTCGCGTTCTGGGGTGATCGGGCCTACGCGGGCAACTACGACGGGTTCCGGATCTTCGACATCTCCAACCCGGCCAGTCCGGAAAGCCTCGTCGACTTCCGGTGCTTCGGGCCGCAGAACGATCCGGTCGTGTGGGAGAACAAGCTGCTCTTCCTGGCGGTCGACCGCACCCTGACGGGTCCCGACTGCGGCTCGCCGGCCACCGTCGCCCACGACGATCCCGCCGGGTGGGAGGGCGTACGCATCTTCGACGTGAGCAACCCGGCGGCGCCCAGGTTCGTCAAGGGCGTCTACACCGACTGCGGCGCGCACACCATCACCCTGTTCCCGAAGAACCCGGGCGAGGTGCTGCTCTACGTGTCGTCGTACCCGCTGCGCCCGGGGCCGACGTGCGGCCCCGATCGGGGGCCGGAGGCGGGGAACAGCCCGCTCCACGAGAAGATCTCGGTGATCTCCGTGCCGGTGAACGCTCCGCAGACCGCCAAGGTCATCGCCGAGCCGGCGATCTCCTACCCGGGTGACCCCGACAACCAGTTCGACCCGGAGGAGCACGGGCTCGCCGGGTTCAACCCCCTGACGGCCTGCCACGACATCAGCGTGCACGTCGAGAAGAGGCTGGCGGCCGGCGCCTGCGCCGAGCAGGTCCAGCTCTGGAACATCAAGCCCAACGGGGTCCCCGACACCGAGCACCCGGTCTGGGTGTTCGACGACAACACCGACACGGATGGTGCCGGTGGCGGCGACGTCGCCGTGGACTTCTGGCACACGGCCCGGATCACCTGGGACGGGAACTACGTCCAGGCGGACGACGAGTCGTTCGGCGACGGCTGCCCGACCACGACCCCGGGCATCGGCGACACGGGGCGCACCCACTTCCTGCGAGCGTCCGACGGCGCGCGCCAGAGCTTCTTCGCCCTGCCGCGCAGTGAGCCAGGGGCGTACTGCACGGTGCACCAGGGCAACATCGTGCCCGTCGCCGGTCGCTACCTGTCCGTGTCCGCCTGGTACATGGGCGGCGTGAACGTGATCGACTTCACCGACCCCGCCAATCCGGTGGAGGTCGCCTACTACGACATCGCACCACCGGGAGCGACCGGCTCGGACAACTGGTCGGCCTACTGGTACGAGGGCCCCGCGCTCACCGAGGACAGCCTGACCATCTACGCCACGGACGGGGTCCACAACCCGGCCACCGGTCGCGGCTTCCAGGTGTTCGAGGCCGACGTCGCGGCCGACGAGGCGACCCTCGACCACATGAACCCCCAGACGCTGGGTTAGCGCACCGTCCCGGCGTCACCGTCCCGGGCGCGAGGGGCGCCCGGACCCGGCGGTCCGCGTCCGGTGCACCACCATCCAAGGAGGTCTCCTGATGAGACGTCGCTCACGACTGGCAGTGCTCGCCGTGGTGCTCGCGGGGTCCCTCGCCCTGCCGATCGCCGCGGACGCGCAGCCGTTGCCTGCGGCCAGCACGTTCGCCCACACCCAGAACATGCACCCGCTGGGCGACTCCCCGTTCCCGAACACGACGAGCCCGTTCACGGCCAACTCCGACCTCGCCTTCCGGGGCGATCTCGCCTTCCAGGGCCACTACGACGGGTTCCGCATCCTGGATGTCTCGTCGCCGGCCAACCCGCGCCAGCTCCTCTTCCAGGAGTGCTTCGGCGATCAGGGCGATGTCGTCGTGTACGGCGACATCCTCGTGCGGTCGTGGAACTCTCCTGCACCCGCCGGCCGCACCTGTGACGGCCAGCCCGTGCCGCTGGGCTTCGAGGGGCTGCACGTCTTCGACATCAGCGACCTCTCCGACCCCGAGCTGGTCGCCTCGGTCGAGCTCGAGTGCGGCTCCCACACCGCGACGGTCGCGCCCGACCTCGCCAACGACCGGCTGGTCGTCTACAGCAACGTGTCGAGCGGTTGCGACTGGATCGACATCGTCGAGGTGCCGCTCAGCGACCCGGGCAGCGCCGGCTTCATCCGCATGGAGCCCCTCGCGGGTCCCGTGACGCCCGGTGCGGCGCCGGGCTGCCACGACATGGGCGTGATCCTCGGCGACGCCAACCTCGCCGCCTGCGCCAGCGCCGACGCGACGAACGTCTTCGACATCGGCGACAACGCCTTCCCGGGCGGAAGCCTCGATGATCCGGCGTTCCTGTACACGATCTCGGAGCCCGGCGTGGGCGACGGGACCCAGGGCTCCGGCCGGTGGCACTCGGCGGCGTTCACCTGGGACGGCGACGTCATCGTCCTCGGTTGGGAGCCGGCCGGCGGTGGCGGTCCCCGGTGCACGGCGACCGGCACCCTGCTCCCTGGCGGGATCGTGCAGACCGACACCCACAAGTCGCTGTTCTTCTACGACGCGGCGACCGGCGCCCCGCTCGGCCGGTGGGTCCTGCCCCGGCCGCAGACCGTCGAGGAGAACTGCACGATCCACAACTACAACGTGGTCCCCAGCGGCAAGGGCTACGTGGTCGTGAGCGGCAACTACCAGTCGGGCATCAGCGTCGTCGACTTCAGCGACCCGGCCCACGCGGTCGAGGTCGCCTACGCCGACCCCGCCCCGCTCACACCACCCCAGCTCGGCGGCGACTGGTCGACCTACTGGTACAACGGCCGCATCTACGAGTCCGACATCACCCGCGGGCTGCTCATCTGGAACCTGAGCGACCCGGCCACGGCCGGCGCCCGCATGCTCGATCACCTCAACCCGCAGACACAGGAGGATACGATCGCCTGACACGGCACCAGCCCTTCGGGTCACAACAGAACGGCCGGGCGGCCATTCCGCGTGACCGCCCGGCCGATCCCGAACCGATGGTGCCTGCCAGTGGGCGTCGCCGGTGCGGACTCAGCAGCAGCCGGAGCTCGCGGTCCCGGTGGCTCGGCCGAGCGTGACGGGCTCGGCGGCGGGTGCGCAGCACACGGTCGCCTCGCCCTCGCCTGCGGCCTGGTTGGTGAGCTGGTCGGAGTCGCCGGTCTTGACGTACCACTCCCACCTGGCGCCGTCGGGGTCGGTGACCCAGGTCTCGACCTTGGTGGCGTAGCAGCAGATCGTGTCGTCGACGCCGGAGGTCTCGAGGCCGGTGCCCGCGAGGCGGGCCTCGGTGGCTTCGACCTCGGCGGCGTTCTCGGTCTCGACGCCGAGGTGGTTGAGGGTCGCGCCCTCGGGGCCTTCGAACAGCACCAGCTTGAGCGGCGGGTCGGCGATGGCGAAGTTGGCGTACCCGGGCTTCCGCTTGGCGGGCTCGGTCGCGAAGAGCTTCGAGTAGAAGTCGACGGCCTTGTCGATGTCGGTGACGTTGAGAGCGAGCTGCACACGGGACATGGGATTCCTCCGGGTCGGTTTCATCGACGTCGGTCGATGCATTGCCAACCTACCAACACATCGACTGATGTCAATACGTTGGGGCCTCGTCAGGCCTCGGCATCGGCGCCGACGGCCGGGAGGATCTCGTCGAGGAGGGTGCGCACCCGGCGGTCGATCTCGTCGCGGATGGGGCGCACCGCGTCGACGCCCTGGCCGGCGGGGTCGTCGAGCGTCCAGTCCTCGTACCGCTTGCCGGGGTAGACGGGGCAGGCATCGCCACACCCCATGGTGATCACCACGTCCGACGCTCGCACGGCTGCGTCGTCGAGCCTCTTGGGGTGCGCCCCGGCGGCGCGCAGGTCGATGCCGAGCTCGGCCATGGCCTCGACCACGGCGGGGTTGATGTCGGCGGCGGGCGCCGAGCCGGCGGAGCGGACCACGACCCGGTCGCCGGCGTGGTGGGCGAGGAGCGCGGCGGCCATCTGGGATCGGCCGGCGTTGTGGACGCAGACGAACAGGACTTCGGGCCGGGTGTCAGGCATCGGGGGCCTCCGAGTGGTCGTGGGGGTAGAACAGGCGGACGAGCCCGAAGGCGATGACCGCGCCGATGAGCTGCATCACGATGAACATCGGTGCGGAGGCCGGGGCGATGCCCGCGAACGTGTCCGACAGGGTGCGGGCGACGGTGACGGCGGGGTTGGCGAAGCTCGTCGACGAGGTGAACCAGTAGGCGCCCCCGATCCACGCGCCGACCGCGAACGGGATCACCGAGGCCCGCCCGGTGCGGACGCAGCCCTGGATCAGCACCAGCAACGTGACGGTGGCGATCACCTCTGACAGCCACAGCGCCGCCGAGGAGCGCTCCGTCGTGGACAGCTCGACGGCCGGCAGCTCGAACATGAGGTTGGCCAGCATCGTGCCGGCGCAGGCGCCCGCGACCTGGGCGACGACGTAGAGCCCGGTATCGCGGGTGGTGATGGTCCCGAGCATCCGGTCGATGAGCGTGACGACCGGGTTGAAGTGCGCGCCCGACACCGCGCCGAACATCAGGATCAGCCCGATGAGCGCGGCGGCGGTCGCGGCCGCGTTCTCGAGGAGCTGCAGGCCCACGTCGTCGGTCGACAGGCGACTGGCGGCGATGCCCGATCCGACGACCGCGACGATCAACATGGCGCTGCCGAACGCCTCGGCGGCCAGGCGCCGGGTCAGGTCCAGGCCGAGCCGGCCCGTGCCCGTCTCGACCGCGACGGCGAGCTCGTCGTCGCCGGGGCCGAGGTCGTCACCGGCGGGCCGGCTCACTGCGCTGCCGGGAACGACGCCGCTGGTCACGACGTGGCCGCCGTGACGGTGCGGATGCGATCGCGCAGCTCGGTGACCGTGGCGTCGAACGCGGCGGCCGTACCGACCGGGACCGGGTCCGCGATCGACCAGTGCAACCAGCCGTCGCCGGGCGTGAGCTCCTCGTGGGCCCGGTCGCACACGGTGACCACCAGGGCGGGAGGCTCTGTGACCTCGTCCAGGGCGTGCGGCGTGACCCCGCTCAGGTCGAGGCCGGCCCGCCGCGCCGCGGCGACGGCCCCCGGGTGCACCCGCGGCGCCGGGTGGGTGCCGGCGGACGTCGCGCGCTGGCCGGTGCACCGGTGCCACAACGCGGCGGCAAGCTGCGAGCGGGCCGAGTTGCCGCGGCACACGAACATCGCCGGTGCCGCCGGCAGCCGGCGGCCGGGCGTGAGCCCGTCGAGCGCCTCGGGCCGCAGGTGCACGTAGCGGCGACGCCCGTCGCCGCTCGACCGGGTCCGCTCGATCACGCCGACGCTCTCCAGCACGTCGAGGTGATGAGCCAGCAGGTTCGACTCGAGGTCCAGGAGGCGGCGCAGCTCGACGGGTGCCCGATCGGACACGGACAGCTCGTCCACGATCGTCAGGCGGACGGGGTCGCCGAGTGCGGCGTGACGCGCCGCGCGTTCGTGGACGGGGGAAGTCCTCGGCGTCATGCCCCCACGCTTCCACTCAGAGGCCAATGAGTCAAAGATCACTGACTCATACGTGTCGGGGCGCCGGAGCGAAGGCATCGCCGCGGGGGTGGCAGGCTGACCGGCATGCCGGCCGACTCGAGCCAGCGCACGGGCTGGACCACGTGGCGGTCCCGGTTCGTCCTCTTCACCGGCAAGGGCGGCGTCGGCAAGACCACCGTGGCCGCCGCCCTGGCGGTCGCGCTCGCCGACGAGGGCCGCCACGTCCTGATCGTGAGCACCGACCCGGCCTCCAACCTGAGCGGGGTCTTCACGATGCGGGTGGGGAACACGCCCACGCCCGTGCCCGGGGCCGGCGGCCTCGACGCCATGGACATCGATCCCGCCGCCGCTGCCGCCGCCTACCGCGAGCGGGTCCTGGGCCCGCTGCGCGGCACCGTGCCCGACGCGGAGATCGCCGCGGTGACCGAACAGCTGTCCGGCCAGTGCACGGTCGAGGTGGCCGCGTTCGACGAGTTCAGCGGCCTGCTGGCCACGCCGGAGATCAGCGCCGGCTACGACCACGTCATCTTCGACACCGCACCCACCGGCCACACCCTTCGCCTGCTGGAGCTGCCGGCCGCGTGGAGCACCTTCATCGACACCAACCCCGGCGGCGCGAGCTGCCTCGGCCCGCTCGCCGCGCTCGGGGCCAAGCGGTCGCTCTACCAGGAGACCGTCGCCGCGCTCGGAGACCCCGGCCGCACGACCGTCGTACTCGTCACCCGTCCCGAGCCCGGCGCCGTCCGAGAGGCCGGCCGGGCGGGAGCCGAGCTTGCCGCCCAGGGCGTGGCCAACCAGCGCCTCATCATCAACGGCGTGCTCACGGCGCCCCGCACCGGCGATGCGGTCGCCGCGTCGTTCGTCGACCAGCAGCAGCGGGCCATCAGCCGGCTGCCGGGACACCTGGCCGGCATCCGGACCGACACGGTCGGCCTCGTCCCGTACGACCTCACCGGACTCGTCGCCCTCCGGGCGCTCACCGGCCACGGGCCCGCGCCGGACGCGGCTGCGCCGACCGACCCGGTGCCCGGGTCGCTCCCCGGCATCGAGGCACTCGTCGACGAGCTCGCCGCCGCCGGGCCGGGCATCGTCATGGTCGGGCAAGGGCGGGGTCGGCAAGACCACGATCGCCACGACCATCGCCGTCGGGCTCAGCGCCGCAGGCCTCGACACCCACCTCTCCAGCACCGACCCGGCCGGCCACCGCTCCGCCGCGACGGCCGGCCACCTCACCACCAGCTGGATCGACCCCGATGCCGAGGTGAAGCGCTACGTCGACGCCAGGATGGCCCTCGCCCGCGACCTCGATCCCGACGAGCGGGACCTGCTCGCCGAGGACCTCCGGTCACCGTGCACCGAGGAGCTCGCCGTGTTCTCCGCCTTCTCGCACCTGCTGCGCCGGGGCCGGCGTGAGCACGTCGTGATCGACACCGCACCCACCGGGCACACCCTGCTCCTGCTGGACCAGACCGGCGCGTACCACCGCGACGTCATGCGGACGAGCGCCACCATCGGCGGGCGGGCCACCACCCCGCTCATGCGGCTGCAGGACCCCGCCTTCACCCGCATCGTCATCGTCACCGTCGCGCAGACCACTCCCGTCCAGGAGGCCGCCGAGCTGCAGGACGAGCTGCGGCGCGCCGGCATCGAGCCCTACGGCTGGGTCATCAACGCCAGCCTCGCAGCCAGCCGGACCGAGGACCCTGTGCTGCGTGGGCGGGCCGCGCTCGAACACCCCCACATCCGCCGCGTGCGCGACGAGCTCGCCACGCGCGCGTGGATCGTTCCCTGGCGGCCGGCGCCCGACGAGGACTCGCCGGACCCGGCGCACCGGGCGCAGGCTGTGCGAGGAACGTAGGGGCGTGCAGCGCCGGCTGCCGTGGCTGCCGTGCGACGCCACGGTCGCGGGCCGGCGCTGGTGTCGACGGCCGCAGCCGGTCGACGTCAGTGCCCCCACTCGGCAGGCGCGCGCGGGTCGGGGAGGTAGGCGCAGTACGTGCCGGTGCGGATGGTGCGGCCGAGGTGCTCGCCGAGGCGGGGGTGGTGCTCGGCGATCCGGGCCATCGCCTGGCGGACGGCGCGGGTCACACCGGCCCGCGCTCGCTCGGACGCGGATGCGGCTCGTCGATCGCGCCCACCCAGGCCGACCGCGCGGGCGAGCTCCCGCATGAGGAAGTCGCGTTCGATCTCGGCTTGCGCGGCCCGCTCGCCGTCCCCGAGGGAGCGGGCCTGGTCGATGTCGTCGTCGATCTCGGCGAGGCGCCGGCGGTAGGCCTCCTTGGCTCGCGGGTCGAGGAGCGCGCCGGCGTCGCCGAGCCCCGAGTGGTGCAGGTCGGCCGCTCGGCTGTCGTCGACCTGCGCACGGGTGCCGGCCTCGGCGGCGACGAGGTCCAACACGTGGTACTCCCGGCCCGGCTCGGCGAGGAGCCGCGCGAGGTGGCGCATGCCCTTGAGGTCGCGCACGCGGACCGTGCACCCGTCGAACACGATCGTCCAGTAGTCACCCTCGCGACGGAAGACGTTGGGGCCGGCAACCGGCTGCCCGGGTGCGTCCTGGTGCTCCACTTCGACCGGTGGGGCGACCGGCGGCCCGGCTTCGATCTCGTCGAGGATCGTGCGGGCCGCCCGGTGCTCCAGGTCGGCCCGGTGCTCGCTGCCGGTGGCGCGGTGGGCGTCGGCGAGGCCCATGCGTGCGAGCGCCGCCTCGTACGGCGCGCCGACCTCGTTCCAGAGTCGCACCGCTTCGGAGAAGGACTGTTCCGCGCCCGCTGCGTCGCCCTCGGCGAGCCGCACCCGCCCGCGGGCGAGGGCGGCGCTGGCGACCAGGGCCTTGCTCTCGAACCGGGCGGCCACCTGCGCCAGCTCGTCGGCAGCCGATCGGGCCCGGCCGATGTCGCCGGCCGCGAGCTCGATCTCGACCTGTGCCTCGAGCAGCGGCGCGCGCTGCAGGTGCGTGTTCGGTGGTTGCTCCTTCGATGGCACCCGCAGGGGGCGCTCGAGCGCGTCGCGTATGGCGGCCGCCGCAGTGGCCGTGTCTCCCTGCGCCAGACGTACCAGCGCGAGACCCGGTTGGGGATCCCAGCCGGCGCGATGCGCGGCCAGCAGGGCCTCCTCCGCGCCCGCGAGATCTCCCTTGTGGAGCCGGATCCGTCCGAGCTCCTTCAGCGGCCACCCCAGCTCGCGTCGCAGGTAGGGGCGGAGCTCCTCGCAGGCGACCAGCGCCTGACGCTCCGCCTCGTGGCACGATCCGCGCAGCCGGAGGATCTCGGCGCGGTGGACCCGGCAGCGCCCGTGGAGGCTCCCGATGGCGTTCGTCTCGCACCACCGCTCCATCGCCTCGGTCCACTCCTCGGCCACGTCATACTGCGCGAGGCCCTGGAGGGCACACACGAGCTCGCAGTAGACGATCCCGGTCGAGAGCGGGTCGAGGTCCCCCGAGACCGTCGCCACCGCGGCGTCGTCGAGCAGCGCCAGACCCTGCCGGACCTCACCGTCCAGGATGAGCAGCCGGGCGCTCGCCACCCGCCCGATGGCGCACGCCGCCGGGTCACAGGTCGAGCCCACCTCGACGGCACGCCCGGCCCACTGCCGGGCGCCGGGCAGGTCGCCCGTCAGCATCCGCTCGTAGGTGCGGACCACCGCGAACCACGCGTGCGCCGGCGTGTCCCCCCGACCGTCGAGGAGCCGTTCCGCTCGTGCCAGCCAGGCCCGCACCGGTGCCATCAGGGCGGTGTCGAAGAGCAGGTGCATCGCGACGCGGACGGCCGCACCGGCCGCCCCGTCCCGGTCGCCGGCCTGCAGGCTCGCCGCGTGGGCGCGCTCCCACGTCTCGATGGTCACGTCGAGATGGCCCGCCGCGTAGGCGACCTCGCCGAGCACCGGCAGGTCGGTCACCGCCAGGAGGCCGTCCGCGTCCGCCTCCCTGAGGAGCTCGAAGGCCTGCTGCCAGCCTCCCCGGCCCGCCAACTCCCGTGCGCGCTCGACGAAGCCGTGAGCAGCGCCTTCGCTCATCGCACGCCCTTCCGCATCGTCGATGGTCGGCAACCGGGCCACCCGGGCCAACCGGGGCCGAACGTACCCGCCGGTGTTACCGCCGTAACAGTCTTGCTCACGCATCTCGGATGGGGACCACGAGTCCCCGAGCCAACGAGGCGATCCGAGGAGGATCCATGGAGAGTGCCACGGTCAACGGTGTGGAGCTGGACTACGAGGTGGTCGGGTCGGGCGAACCCGTGCTGCTCATCAGCCCCGTCCTCGCCGACGGGTTCGTACCGCTGCTCCGAGAACCGGCGCTGGCGGACCGCTACCAGCTGATCCGCTACCACAAGCGGGGTTGGGTCGGCAGCACCCACACCCCGGCGCCGGTGAGCGTCGCGGACCACGCCGCCGATGCCGCCGCGCTCCTCGACCACCTCGGCGTGGCGCGCGCGCACGTCGCCGGCCACTCCAGCGGCGCGGCGGTCGCCGCCCAGCTGGCACTCGCCCATCCCGAGACGGTGCACACCCTGATCCTGCTGGAGCTGTCGCTGCTCTCGGTGCCCTGCGGCGAGGCCTTCCTGCAGCAGGCCGGACCTGCGTTCGAGGCCTACGGAGGCGGCGACCCCGAGGGCGCGCTCGCCATCTTCATGAGCGCGGTGAGCGGTCTCGACTGGTCGACGTGCCGAGCCCTGCTCGACGAGCGTGTGCCCGGCGCGGTGGCGCAGGCGATCAAGGATGCCGACACGTTCTTCGGCATCGAGCTCCCCGCCCTCACCGAGTGGGTGTTCGGTCCCGACGAGGCCGCAGCCATCCACCAGCCCGTCCTGTCGGTGCTCGGTACCCGGACCCAGCCCCTGTGGGTGGAGGTCGCAGGCGTCCTCCGCACGTGGCTCCCGCACGTCGAGGACTGCACGATCGACGGCGCCGGCCACCTCCTGCACATCCAGCGTCCGGAGCCCGTCGCCCGCGGCATGGCCGCGTTCCTGGCGCGCAACCCCATGACCGGCGACTGACACCGGGAGGCCTCGGGCCTCCCGGCAGCTGGGAGGCCCGAGGCCCGGCGGGCCGTGGCCTCGGCGTGGGGTCAGGCGCTGCGCAGGAAGCCAACCACCGGGGCGGCCGCCGGGAACGACCCGGTGACCCCCGCGCTGACGTAGCCGGCGTCGGTGACCATCGTGATGCCGGTCACGCCGGACGCGGCGTCGCTGCACAGGAAGACCAGCGGGTACGCCTGCTCGAGCGGGGTCGAGGCCTCGACGCCGGCCTCGGCGCGGTAGTCGGCGCCGAACCCGAGCCACATCTCGGCGTTCGCCTGGGCGAGCGGCGTGTCGGTGGGGCCCGGGAGGATGGCGTTGATGCGGATGCCCCGCTTCAGCAGCCCGAAGGCCTCACGGGCCACGTAGGCGTTGATCGCCTTCTTGCTCCACATGTAGTCGGCCTTGCCCTGTTCCTGGGCCCAGCGTGCGGCGTCGTCGAAGTCGGTGACATCGAGGAACTCCTGCAGGAGCGGCAGGCTCCCCTCCCACCCGAGGCCGGCGGCCGACGAGATGAACCCGATGGCCGCGCCGCGGGGGAGCAGGTCGCCGGCGAGCAGGCGGTCGATGAGGTGGCGGTGCCCGATGAAGTTGATCCGTTCGATGCCGGGCGTGCCGTCGGCCACGCCGGCACACGAGAACAGCGCATGCACCGGTCCGCCGCACTCGTCCACGGCGGCCTCGATCGACGCCCTGTCGGCGAGGTCGACCTCGATGGCCTTGGCGCCGGTGAGCGTGATCGCGGCCCGGTCCATGACCACGACCTCGGCGCCCGCATCCTGGACCAGCGCGGCGACGGCGGCGCCCATGCCGGTGGCGCCGCCGACGACGAGCACCCGCTTGCCGTCGTACCTGTACGCGTCGAACAGCGTCATGTGTTGCTCCCGTGGTGGTGGTGGTCGGGTCCGGGGTCAGGCGACGACACCGCGCACCTTCAGGTCGACGATGGTGTCCCAGTCGAGGCCGAGGTCGCTGAGGATGCGGTCGCCGTGCTCGTTGAACTCGGGGGCCCGGGCGGGCGTGGCCGGTGTGTCGCCGTACTGGACGGGGGCGGCGGCCAGCCGGAACGGCGTGCCGTCGGCGGTCTGGCAGTCCTGGACGTAGCCGTTGGCGACGGTCTGGGGGTCGGCGGCGGCTTCGAGCGTGTCCTGCACCATCGTCCACTGGCCGGAGAAGCCGGCGAACCGCTGCCGCCACTCGTCCGCGGTGCGCTGGGCGAAGGCGGTGGTGAGCAGGTCGGTGGCGGCGGCCACGTTCTCCTTTATCGCGGCGGCGTCGGCGAACCGCTCGTCGGTGCCGAGCTCGGGCCGGTCGATCACGTGGCACACCTCGGGCCAGTACCGGGCGGCCTGGAGGCAGCACAGCGTCAGGTACCTGCCGTCCTTGGTGGCGTAGGTGGCGCTGAGGGGGTTGCCCGTCGGTGCGTGCGGCGGCGGCGGGGCCCAGCCGACGCCGTGCTGGAGCGACAGCGCCAGGGCGGCGCCCATGGACCAGATGCCGACGCCGAGGAGGGACACGTCGACGGTGGTGGCCTCGCCGGTGCGCTCGCGGTGGAACAGCGCGCCCATGGTGCCCCCGGCGATGGTCATGGCCCCGATCGAGTCGCCGAACGCCGGCGCGGGCGGGCCGGGGACGTAGTCGTAGGCCTCCTGCTTCATGCCCATCGCGATGCCGGCCCGGCTCCAGTAGGCGAGCGAGTCGTACGAGCCGTGATCGGCGTCGGGGCCGTGCTCGCCCTGGCCGGTGCCCCGGACGTAGACGATGTCGGGGTTGTGGGCGCGGATGTCGTCGACGTCGATCTTCAGCTTGGTGCGCACGTGGGGCAGCTTGTTGGTGAGGAAGACGTCGCAGGTCGCCGCCAGCCGGTAGAGGATGTCGAGGCCCTCGGGGGCGGTGAGGTCGAGCGCCAGGCTCTGCTTGCCCCGGTTGGAGTGCTCGAGCAGGACGTGCACGGTCGTGCCCATCACCGCGAGGCCGCTGGAGGCCAGGCCCCGCATGGCGTCGCCCCGCTCCACGTGCTCGACCTTGACGACCTCGGCGCCCCAGTCGGCCAGCAGTGCCGAGGCCGCAGGGACGAACGTGTGCTCGGCCACCTCCAGGACACGGACACCTTGCATCACGGCGGTCATGGCTTCCCCTCGACGCTGACTCGTTATCGGCACGCGGTACGATCGGCCCGCAGTATGACAGGCGCGTTAGGTAATGCACGCGTAGGCCAACCGTAGGTCGGGCGCAAGTCCTGCATCCCGACCGCACAACCGGGGCGCAG